>JBJKYR010000001.1:0-19999 GCA_045560945.1 Alphaproteobacteria bacterium
ATGCTGAACAAGATGCAACAATTGATACTTTTAGGTTAAATGATTATAAATTCCGTGAAATATTAATTGATAACATAGATGAAGAATCAATTGGCATGCTAATGGCAAATAGTATGATTGAAACAATTGCTGCATGTATTTATTTTGATGTTGATCCTTTTGACCAACCTGCTGTAGAACAAGGCAAAATACTAACAAAAAAATACTTAAGTTAGTTTAAAAATAATAATTTAGTTTTTCCATATATTTTTTTTTTTAAAACAGTAAATCCTCTGGGAATTATAACTTGCTCTTTACGTTCAGTTTCTATTATAATTATTGTATCTTTAGATTTAATATTATTTTTAAGAATTTTTAATAAAATTATATTGATATTTTCTTTTCTATATGGTGGGTCTATGAAAATTACAGACGGCTTAATTTCAAATACTCTATTTATGCCTATTATTGCTTTTTCAAAAATAATTTCATATTCGTTATTTTTGCAAATTTTATTACAATTATTTTTAAGTATTTTAAAAACACTTTCATTATTTTCAATAAAATAAGATTTTTTCATTCCTCTTGAAATTGCTTCCAAACCAATCAATCCAGATCCTGCAAAGATATCAATAATGGATTTATTGTTGTAAATATCAATGGAATTTTGCAAGGCATAGCTCTCTAATATTGAAAAAATAGCCTCTCTTTTTATTGCTGATGTTGGTCTAACTAATTTACTTGGAACCTCAATCTTAGTCCGTTTGTATTTTCCAGCAATAATGCTAGGCATATTTTTTTACTTTGATTTCTTCTATTTCGCCTACTTTTAAATTTCCTAATTTATAAGGTCCATATTGAATTCTAATTAATTTTACAATTTGCCATGAGAAATACTTACAAATATTTCTTATTTCCCTGTTTTTTCCTTCTGTTAGTTTTACAATTAACCAAGTAAAATTTTTATCAGATTTATCTATTTTGATTTTAATTTTTTTGTAAAAAATATTTTTTATTTCAATCCCTTTATTAATTTGTTCTAAATACTTTTTTTCAATTTTACCTCTAATACATACTCTATATATTCTTTCATACCCTTTATCTGGAAGTTCTAATTTGCGTGAGTAGTCTCCATTATTTGTCAATAAAATGAGTCCCTCACTCATAAAATCTAATCGTCCAATACTAATTGTTCTTGGAAAATCACTTGGTATTAAATCAAATATTTTTTTTCTATTCTGTTCATCTTTGTTTGAACAAATATATTTTATAGGTTTATATAATTTCCATAACTTTATAGTTTCATTTAATTTTATAATTTGTTTTCCAATAGTAATTTTATCATTTTCACTTACAGTTTCGCTTGGATGTAAACATAAATTATTATTTATTTTAACTATTCTTTTTTCAATTAATTTTTCCGCTTCTCTTCGTGAACAATAACCGGCATTAGCAATAAATTTTGCAATTCTCATTTTATTTTGCATGAAAAATAAAATCCTTAATTATTGAAATATCAGCTTTTGTAATCAAAAATTCAGGATGCCATTGAAGTCCAAGGCACCATGGATGCTTAACATGTTCTATAGCTTCAATTATTCCATCTGAAGCTAAGGCAGAGGATACAAAATCTTTTCCAAGACTATTTACCGACTGATGATGAGCACTATTAACTTTTATTTTTTCATTTTTAACAATATTATAAAGTTTAGAATGTTTTGTAATTTTGATTTCATGACTAACTTCGTTCCTTGGATTTTCTTGTTCATGATAAATTGTTGTTTGTATAGATTGATCAATATCTTGAATTAAACTTCCACCGCTAGCAACATTCATTAATTGCTCTCCACCACAAATACCTAAAATAGGTTTTGAAGTTTTAAGGAATTTTTGAAAAATATCTATTTCAAAGTTAGTTCTTTTATTTTTAATATTTCTTGACCCTCCAGTATTCTCTGAATAGAGTTTTGGATTGATATCAAAATTACCTCCTGTAATAACTAAACCATCCAACACTTTAAGCAAGGTATTATTTAGAGAATTTTCGTGCAATATTGGAAAAGGTATGGCACCAAATTTATATAAACATGTCAGATAATTTTCTCTTATTGCATACCAAGGAAACTTTGAGTATCCACCACTATTTTCAAAATCAAATGTAATTCCTATAATTGGATTTTTCATATGATGATAATATAATTTTATTTAAATTTTTACTATATGAACATTGATTATTTTATGAATGAAGCAATTAATCAAGCTAAAAATGCTTTTGATAATCAAGAAGTACCAGTAGGTGGAGTATTAGTTGATATTAATACAAATGAGGTTATTGCAAAAAGTTATAATAGAGTAAATAAAGAAAAAAATGCTATTTATCATTGTGAAATAGATTTGATAATAAATGCATGTAAAAAATTATCCCGTAAGTATTTAAATAATACCGCAATGTTTGTAACATTAGAGCCATGCCTTATGTGTGCTTCAGCAATAAGTGAAGTACATATTGATAAATTATATTTTGGAGCTTATGATGAAAAAAATGGAGCTATAGAAAAATATAAAATTTCATTGAAAAAAAAATATACTTTTAAAACTGAAATTTATGGAGGTATAATGGAAAAAGATTGCAAGAGCCTACTAGAAAATTTTTTTATTAAATTGAGAAAATGAGTCTAAAATTAAATATTCCAGAATATGGAGTAACTCAATTTAATAGAGAGCTAAAAGATTTAATAGAAGATCACTTTAGTTATGTTCGTATTAAAGGTGAAATATCAGAAATACGTGTTGCTACTAAAGGTCAACTTTATATTACACTTAAAGATGAAACGTCTATTTTAAGTGCTGTTGTTTGGGAACAAAAAAAACGATCACTGACATTTGAGCCTGAGATGGGAATGGAAGTTACTTTAACTGGCAGAATTACAACTTGGTCAAAATTTAAAACCACTTACCAAATTGATGTTGATAAAATTGAAATAGCAGGAGAAGGTGCTTTATTAAAAATAATTGAAGAAAGAAAAAAAAGACTTAGTGAAAAGGGATATTTTGATGATACAAATAAAAAAGACATTCCATACCTTCCATCAAGAATAGGTGTTATATCCTCTCCAACTGGTTCTGTAATTCATGATATTATAAATAGAATTTCAGATCGTTTTAAAACTCCGATTGATTTATGGCCAGTTGCTGTACAGGGCACAGAAGCTGCAAAAAATATTATAGATGCAATTAATGGCTTTAATAAAATTAAAGAAAATAAACCAGATGTAATTATTGTAGCAAGAGGTGGTGGTAGTACAGAAGATCTAATGGCTTTTAATGATGAGAAGCTTGCAGAAGTGGTTAGTAAATCCGATATTCCAATTATTTCTGCAATTGGTCATGAAACAGACACAACCATTATAGATTTTGTGTCTGACTTAAGGGCTTCAACACCAACAGCTGCTGCTGAATTAGTTGTTCCTGTTAGATCTGAACTTATTAATAATATTACAGGTATTAAACAGAGATTAAATTATGCTATTGAAAATCTTTTAAAACAAAATTCAAATAATATTTATAAATTAGCTTCTTTAATTAAAACTCCAGAGCAAATAATTAAGTCATTTAAAGAACACTTAATTTTTATTAATACTGGATTAGGTAGAATATTAAAAAATAATATTGCAATAACATCTAAGGATTTTTATGCACTGTCTAATAATCTCAAAATTTCTAATAACTTAATTAAGTTTAATAAATCCAATCTTAAAAATATCTCAGATAAGTTTCACTCTGCGATAAAAAGAGAATTAAAAAATAGTAAGGAAAAATATATAAATTATCTTAAGTTGATCGAAACTAACTCTATTAATTCAAACTTAAAAAAAGGTTATTCAATTTTGTCAAAAGGAAAAAAAATTATTAATAAATCAAATTTAATTAGAGAAAATGATACTCTTAATGCTAGATTAATTGATAAAACAATAGAAATTAAGGTAAAAAAAATTAATTAAACCTTTTGTGTTGCCAAAACCAATTTTCTGGACTCTCCCTAATCCATCTCTCGACAATGGCATTAATTTCTAACATTTTTTTATCATCACTTATTTTATCATTACTATGTCCGAGGGGTTCTTCAAATGTTATCTGTAATGTATTATCAGGAAGTCGTATATTTTTTATAGGAATAATTTTTAAATTATATTTTCTTGCTATTTTTAAAAAACCTGTTTGGGTTTTAACTTTTTTTCCAAAAAAATTTATTAAAGTGCCTGCTGAATCTTTTTGATCGACAAGTAAGAATATATTTTTGTTATTAATAACTCCTTCAAGTATTTCTTTAGCACTTAATTTTCCTTTTGGTGTATAAAAACTATTTTTTGTTTTAAGAGAATCTGTTCTTTTTTTAAGAATATATTTATCAAAAAAAACATTATTTATGTGCCTGTATATGGCCCCAATATTGAAACCACTTTTATCTAGTATTGGAACGCAAATTTCCCAATTACCTGAATGAATACTAAAAAAAATAACTGGTGAGTTTTCTTTTTTAATTTTTTTAAGGTTTTCTAAACCTAGTACTTTGATTGCATTCTTGTCATCTATAAGTTTTTTTAAATTATTTAACTCATACAAGTTTTTACCTAAGTTTTTCCAACTATTATTTATAATTTTCGTTATTTCTTTATCACTAAAGTCACTAAAAACAATTTTACAATTATTTTTAGCTATTTTATTATATTTAGATAGTTTACCTAAAAACATAAATGAATAACTAAAAATAATTTTAGAAATTTTTCTAGAGAAGAGGCTGAACATAATAAAAACAATTTTAAATAGAAAAAATTCAACAAAATATCTAATGAAAACTAAAAATCGCATTAATTATTAATTTTATTTTCAATTAAATTAGTTAATATTTCTAATAAAAGTTTTTCATCATCAAATTGAATGAAACCGTCTATTGTTTTAACAAGAGATCTAAAGCTTTTAGGAATTCTAACTATATCTTTTTTAGTTGTGACTAGTATTGATTTATTGTTATTTGCTGTTTCTGCTAAATTAAGTAGATCATTTTCACTGTAGATATGATGGTCGGAATAACTAATCTGGTCAACAATATTTGCTTTTACTAGCTTTAAAGAATTAAAAAATTTTTCAGGATAGGCAATTCCTGCAAAAGCAGTAATTCTTTGACCTTTTAACATCAAATCATCTTCTTTTATTTTAAAGCTTGCTCCAATCATTGGAATATTTTTAGGAATTTTGTTTTTAACAGATTCTGAAATGTCACCTATAGTTATAATTAAGTTTGTTCTGGATAAACCTCTGTTAATACTCTCTCTTAACGGACCTGAGGGTATAACTCTTTTATTCCCAAACCCTTGTTCACCATTAACAACTACAATTGAAAAATCTTTTTGAAGAGTTGGGTTTTGAAAACCATCGTCCATTATAATACAATTTGCACCTTGTTCTCTTGCTAATTCAAATGATTTATTTCTATCTAAACCAATCCATGTAGGTGCTATTTCAGATAATAATAAAGGCTCATCCCCAACACTTTTTGGAGAGTGCCAATTATTTACTAATGTGTTATTTTTTTCTAATCCGCCATATCCTTTAGATACAAAATGTGGATTATATCCAGCCTTTTTAAGCATATTTCCAATTTTTAACGCAACTGGAGTTTTTCCTGCACCACCAATAACAATATTACCAACACAAATTATAGGTAATTTAGCTTCTCTTTCTTTGCTTATTAGGTTTCTTATTTTTGTACCAAGTCGGAACATTAAAGAAAGTGGATATAATGAATTCGATAAAAAACTATCAGTTTTGTAATACCAGAATTTTGGTGCTTTAAGCATTATACCTCAATTTATTATCTAATAATTTTAGCAATTTATTTTCTTTAAAGAAAACAGTATTTGAAAAAGTAAGCGCATTTTTTTTGTATTTTTCTATAAGACTCTTATTTTCAATTAGATTAATTATTTTTATTTCTAATTCTTTTGCTTCATTAATCATTAAACAAGAATTTTGATTTATCATTTCTTCATATAAATTCTGCCAATTAAAAACATAAGGGCCAGAAATGATTGCACAATTTGCTAAGGCAGCTTCGATTGGATTATGACCACCTTTTTTTGTTAGAGATCCTCCTAAAAAAACTATATCACTTTTAGTGAAAAATTCTTCCATTTTGCCAAAACTGTCAATTATTAAGTATCTACAATCACCATTTTCTAACTTACTATGATACTCAACATCTAATTTTTTATTTTTTAGTAAATTATAAATAGTTTTTGCTCTACTGGGATGTCGAGGCGCTATAATAAAATTGATCAATGGATATTTTTCACTTATGTTTTGTAGATATGGAATAATTAAATTTTCTTCATTTTGGTGTGTGCTTGCAATCATAATATTTATTTTTTCAGAAATTTCATATTTTGATGGTGATGTATTTTTTTTGGTTAGTTTTAAATTACCTAAATAACCTACATTTATATCTGTAAGCTTTGTGATTCTTTCTAAATCATTTTTGCTTTGAGCATAGATTTCAAAAAAGGTGTTAGTTATAAATTTATAATAAGATGAAAAAAATTTCCATTTTTCAAAAGATTTAGGAGATATTCTGGCATTTAAGAAAATTGCTGAAATTTTCTTTTCACGCAATCTAACAATTGTGTTAGGCCAAATATCTGATTCAATCCAAACTACAAATTTAGGTTTCCAAACATTTAAAAATCTATCAATCCATGGCAGAACATCATACGGAGCATATTGATGAATAATCTTTTCACCATAATTTTCTATAGCATAATCTGCGGCTGTTTTAGTTGTTGTTGTAATTAATAAATTATATGTCTTATAGAAATGATTTATTAATAAATCACATGATTTAAACTCACCTACACTTGATGCATGAATCCAAATAACCTCTTTGCCACTATTTTTTTTTAAATTTGTAAATCCAAATCTTTCTTTGTATCTATTATGATCTTCTTTTTTTTTGATTAATCTTATTAATGTATTTAAATAAATAAAAGGAATTAAAAAATAAGATATAGATTTATATATGTTATGCATTAATTTCTTTTTTTGCCTGATCAACACAAATATTTATTTCATTCTCTAATTTATTTTTAAATTCTTCTATTTCATTTTCATTACAATTCTTAGGTATAGTTATAGAATCACCCCAAACAAATGCACACCTAGCAAAAGGTTTAGTAATCAAGAAAGAATCCCAGGATTTTAGTTTTTTAAATTTAGATGAGGCAAAACCAATTGGTATAATTGGAACTTGTGTAGTTTTTGAAATTTTAATTATTCCTTCTGATACTTTTTGACTTGGTCCTCTTGGACCATCAGGTGTTATCCCTATATATCTTGAGTTTTTAAGTAATTTAAAAATTGGTTTAATTGTAATAGATTTTTCACTAGATGATGTAGGAATATTATTTAAATTAAAATATTTTCCAACAATTGCTCCAAATCTTCCATCACTATGGCCTGAAGCTAAAATATTTATTTTAGAATTTGATTTCCAACAATAGCTAATTAACATTAATTGATTGTGCCAAAAAGCTAATATAAAAGGTTTATTATTTTTCCAATAATATTCTGGGGATTCATTATTTTTTTCTAATATAACAGATGTTGTTCTTACCAGCTTTATATACAAAGCGCTTAAAAAAGCTAAAAAATGTTGAACAAAAAAATTTTTAATAATTTTTTTTTTAATTGCCATTAGAATCTTCTTGCAATTGCAATTTTTTGTAAACTGCAGAATTTTTAATTAAATATTCATGATTACCATTGCTTTCTATCATCCCTTTTTCTAGTGTAAAAATTACATCAGCATTTTGTATGGTACTTAGTCTGTGAGCAATAATAATAGTCGTTTTATCTTTCATCAATTCATCTAGAGCTGATTGTATTTCCTTTTCAGTAAGATTATCTAATGAAGATGTTGCTTCATCCATAATAAGTATAGGTGCATCTTTGATTAAAGCTCTTGCAATTGCTATTCTTTGTCTTTGCCCTCCTGATAATTTAATACCACTTTCTCCAACAATTGTATTTAGCTTGTCAGGTAATTGATCTGCAAATTTACTTACACCTGAAATATCTGCAATTTTTTGTATTTTCTGATCATTAGATGACATATTTCCATATCTGATATTATCCAATATGCTCTCATTAAATAAAAGAGTTTCTTGAGTAATTAAGGAAATGTTTTCTCTTAAATCAAATAACGATAATGATTTAATATCTTTCTGATCAATTTTAATTGTTCCTTTATAATTATCATAAAATCTCAATAATAAATTAATCAAAGTCGATTTTCCACTTCCTGACATTCCTACAAAAGCAGTTTTTTGCCCTGAATCTATTGTTAAACTTATATTATTAAGAACTTTTTGCTCAGTATAGGAAAAGTTCACATCTTTAAATTCTATACTCCCATTTAGCTTAATATTTTTACTAGCTTCATGTTTTTCAGATTTATCTAATGGCGTATCCAATAATGAAAATATTCTTTCAGCACCTGCAAGACCTTCTTGAACACTTATATTTAAATTGCCTAAAGCTTTTACAGGTTGGTATGCCAAAAGAAGACTTACGAGAAAGCTCATGAATTGCCCAGTTGTCATACTTTCATTTAAAACAAAAACTCCACCTGCATAGATAGAAACAGCTACTGCTAAACTTCCTATAAATTCCATAAGAGGACTTAATCTATTACTTACAAAAGCTGATCGTATAAAAAATTTCTTTATGAAATCAATAGTTGCAAATGCTCTATTCTTCTCATACTCTTCTCTATTGTAAGCTTTTACTTGACGAATTCCTTTAATACTTTCAGCTAAAACATTAGAAAATTTTGCAATTTCATTTTGAATTTCATATGTAATTTTTCTTATGCTTTTACCAATTTTTCTTATTGGCCATATTGCTAAAGGAAATGCAAAAAACGCAAAAAGTGTTAATGACCAACTTTGATAAAACATATTTGCTAGTAAAAAAATAATAACTAAAATATCCTTAATTACAGCTGTTACAGATTTTACTATTGCTAATCTTAGATAATATGTATCGTTAATCAGTCTTGAAATTAAATTTCCTGACTTTGAGTCATTAAAATAGTTTAAATTCAAATACATTAACTTTTCAAACATATTTGTTTGCAGTTTAGCAATTACTGAATGAGCAACTTTACTCATTTGGAAAGAATGAGTATAAGTAGCAAGACCTTTACAAAGAGTAACTATAATAATTGCAATAGGGATTAAGAATAACATTTCTTTATTACCTTTGATTAATACTTCATCCAAAGCAGGTCTAACTAACCATGCATGTAAACCTGTAGCTCCAGCAGAAATAATCATCATTGTTAAGGCAAAAAAAATAGTAAATTTGTGACTCAATAAATAATTATTAATTAGACGTGAAATAACAGATTTTTTATTTACATTTAGATATTTCATTGTTTTAAAAACTTAGTAAATATAGAAAAATCATAGCACCAAAAAGATTATTTTGGCGAAATTTTTTTCCAGAGTTACTCTCAGATTTGTGATCCCATCTTATTAAGTTAAAAATAATTAAGATAAATATAGCTAATAATAGAAGAAGTAAAAATGGTGTATTTATTTTACTTAATGATAAAAATCCAATTAATAAAAACATTGATATGTAGGAACTTATAACCAAATATTTACCTTTATCATTAAATAAAATTGCTGTTGATTTTATTTTATTTTTTTTATCATCTTCCAAGTCCTGATATGCATAAATAGTGTCATATCCGATAGTCCAAAAAATACATGCTAAATAAAGCATAAAAAATTCTATTGTTATTTTTCCGAAGAATTCTACAGAGCAAATAATTATTCCCCAATTAAAAACAATACCTAGAAATAATTGAGGCCAAAAAGTTATACGTTTCATAAATGGATACAAAACAATTAAAGGGGTGCAAACCAAACCAACTAATATAGTTTCAGTTTTAAACTGTAATAAGATTAAAAGCCCTAATAATAAAAGTATAGTTAAAAAAATAAATGCATGCAAATTTGATATTTTTTTTGCTGCTATAGGTCTTAAGGCAGTTCTTTCAATTTTAGAGTCTATATTTTGATCTGCTAAATCATTTATAATACATCCAGCACTTCTCATTACGACTGATCCTGCAAAAAATAGGATATAATAACTTATTAGTGTTTGTTGAGATAAATCAATGTATGCGAGAGAAAACCAACAGGGCCATAGCAATAGCATAAAACCAATAGGTTTATTTATTCTTATTAAGTCCAAATAATTATTTATTTTTTCAGGAAATATTTTATCCATCTTGATATAAAGATTATATTAAAATTTATAATAAACTAATGTGATGCAAAAGTCTAAAACACGATTATTTATTGAAAATCAGATTTCCCCAAATCTGATGATTTATATTGTAGGTAAGCAACATCATTTTCTAAAAAATGTATTAAGAATCAAATTAAATGACACAATAAGTATTTTTGATGGAGTTACTGGTGAATGGCATGCAAATGTTATTTCAATATCAAAAGAAAAAATAGAGTTAAAGATTATAAAAAAAATAAGAGAATTTGAGACTCAGCCTGATATATGGTTAATATTTGCACCTATTAAACTTTTTCGATTAAACATAACAATTCAAAAAGCTGTGGAAATGGGTGTATCAAAGCTTGTGCCTTGTAAAACTGAATTCTCCAATTTTGATAAATTAAATTATAAAAACCTTACATTAAACGCCATAGAAGCTTCTCAGCAATGTGAGAGATTAGATATCCCAAAAATTGAAAAAATAATAAGCCTTAATAAATTATTAGAAGATTTTCCAAGTGATCGTGCTCTTGTTTATTGTGATGAGTCGGATTTAAATCTTCCAACAATATATGATGATGTAAGGGCAAAGAAAGAAATGTATTCAAAATGGGCAGTTATTATTGGGCCTGAAGGAGGATTTAGTGAGGAAGAGAAAAATTCCTTAGTTAAAAAGAAAAATGTCTTACGTGTTACACTTGGTAAAAGAATATTAAGATCTGATACAGCTGCTATTTCTTCACTTTTTTGTATTCAGTCTTTGGTCGATTAGCGACAACCTGTCCTAAAATAAAGACAAGTTTTATTGCTTAAAGTACTGATAATTTACAAAAATAGTATATATACATTCAAAAATGAAAATAATCTTATTCTTAACCTCACTTTTTATCAGTTTACCAGCTCTTTCTAATGGTGCAATTGATTGGCAGTTAGGCTTTCAAAAACCTGCCAGCGATCATATGCAAAACATATTTGATCTACATAATTTTGTTTTAATCATGATGACAGCAATAACAATTTTTGTATTGATATTGTTGATATATGTTGCAATAAAATTTCGTAAAAGTGCAAATCCTAATCCTTCAAAAAGAACACATAACGCTCTTTTAGAGACTTTATGGACTGCTATACCTGTGTTGATTTTAATTTTTATGGCCGTACCCTCATTTAAACTTTTATATGAACAAGACGTAATACCAGAAGCCGAGATGACAATTAAAGTTATTGGCCATCAATGGTATTGGGAATACCAATACCCTGAACATGATGATCTATCTTTTGAAAGTTATCTAGTTCCTGATGATGAACTTAAGGACGGTGAACCAAGATTACTTACAGTCGATAACAGATTAGTATTACCTGTTAATAAAAACATACACGTTCTTATTACAGCAGGAGATGTACTTCATAGTTTTGCCATGCCTTCACTAGGAGTAAAAAGAGACGCAGTACCTGGAAGATTAAATGAAACATGGATGAGAATAGATAGGCCTGGAATATATAGGGGTCAATGCTCTGAAATTTGTGGAACTGGCCATGGTTATATGCCTGTAGTAATTGAAGCATTAAGTGAAAATGATTTCATAGCTTGGGTAAATAAAGCTAAAAATGAGTTTGCAGAATTAAACAGTAGAACAATTGCATCAAAATAGGAGTAAATTATGAGTTATGGAGAGTCAGTTAGTAATGATCATCATGATCATAAACCAGGCTTTGTAAGACGTTGGTTTTTTTCAACTAATCATAAAGATATTGGAACTCTCTATATAATTTTTGCTCTAGCAGCTGGTTTAATAGGTGGTTTCTTTTCACTTTTAATGAGAGCAGAACTAGCAGCACCTGGACTAGATATTGTTGCTGATGGCCAAGCTTGGAATGTCATAATTACAGCACATGGATTATTAATGGTTTTCTTTGTAGTTATGCCCGCTTTGATTGGAGGTTTTGGAAATTGGTTTGTTCCGATAATGATAGGTGCACCCGACATGGCTTTTCCAAGAATGAATAATTTTAGTTTTTGGGTACTTGTTCCTGCTTTAGTTTTACTTGTAGTATCAGCAACTATTGGAACAGGAGCTGGCACAGGTTGGACCATTTATCCTCCATTATCAAATAAACTTGGTCATGCAGGACCCTCAGTTGATATGGCAATTTTTGCACTCCATTTAGCTGGAGCATCTTCTATTTTAGGGGCAGTTAATTTTATTACTACTATTTTGAATATGAGAACCCCTGGAATGACTATTCATAAAATGCCTCTTTTTGTATGGGCAATGTTGATTACAGCTTTTTTATTATTACTTGCTGTACCTGTTTTAGCAGGTGCTATAACAATGTTATTAACTGATAGGAATTTTGGAACAGCATTCTTCAATCCTGCTGGTGGTGGAGATCCAGTACTGTTTCAACATTTGTTTTGGTTTTTTGGACATCCTGAAGTGTATATTATGATACTTCCTGCCTTTGGAATTGTAAGCCAAGTTATTTCAACTTTTTCAAGGAAGCCTATATTTGGCTATCTTGGAATGGTATATGCGATGGTATCAATCGGTTTTATTGGATTTATTGTTTGGGCACATCATATGTTTACAGTTGGTTTGAGCGCAGATCTAAGAGCTTATTTTATGTTAGCAACTATTATTATTGCTGTTCCAACCGGAATAAAAATTTTTAGTTGGATTGCAACAATGTGGGGTGGTTCATTAACTTTTGAAACGCCAATGTTATTCTCCATTGGATTTGTTTTCTTATTTACTCTTGGTGGAGTAACTGGAGTTATTTTGGCTAATGCTGGAATTGATACGGTAATGCATGATACTTATTATGTTGTTGCGCACTTCCACTATGTATTAAGTATGGGTGCTATGTTTGGTATCTTTGCTGGTATTTATTATTGGTTTGGGAAGATGACAGGAAAGCAATACAATGAATTTTTTGGGAAACTACATTTTTGGCTATTTTTTATTGGTGTGAATGTAACATTTTTTCCTCAACATTTTTTAGGATTGGCAGGAATGCCAAGACGTATCCCTGATTATCCAGATGCTTATGCAGGTTGGAATTTAATTTCATCTTATGGATCTTACTTATCTTTTGTTGCAACGTTGATATTTTTCTTCGCAATTGTTTATGCTTTGTTTTTTGGGAAAAAAGCAGCTTCAAATCCTTGGGGGGAAGGTGCGGATACTTTAGAGTGGACTTTAAGTTCACCACCACCTTTCCACCAATTTGAAACTTTGCCAGAATTTAAAGAATAAATTTGGTGAATAACTCACCTTCAGCTTTCAGGTATAGTGAAAATAGTTTTGTAAAAAAATTACAAGGTTATTTTTACTTGATGAAACCAAGAGTTATGATTCTTGTCATCTTCACTGCATTTGTTGGAATGATGCTAGCGCCTGAAACAATATCTCCAATAAATTATTTTTTTGTGCTTTTATCTATTACCTTAGGCGCTGGTTCTTCAGCTGCAATAAATATGTGGTTTGATGAAGATATTGATAAAACTATGGAGAGAACAAAAACTAGACCAATTCCTCTTGGCATAATATCGAAAAGTGAAGCTTTGGTATTTGGATTATTAACAGGAATTTTGTCTCTTTTGATAATGTATTATTATAGTAATACACTTGCAACAGGTTTACTTTTATTTACAATTCTTTTTTACATTGTAATTTATACTTTCTGGCTAAAAAGAACTACTTCATTAAATATTGTTATAGGAGGTGCCGCAGGAGCAATTCCTCCGATAATTGGTTGGGCATCAGTTATTCCTGAAATAAGTTACTTAGCGGTAATGATGTTTCTAATTATTTTTTTTTGGACGCCTCCACATTTTTGGGCTCTGTCAGTTTATAGATTTAATGACTATGAAAAAGTTAAAGTGCCAATGTTACCTAATGTAAAAAGTATTCAAGATACAAAAAATCAAATAGTTTATTATACTATAATTTTAATTATTCTAAGTTACACACCTTTATATAGTAATTTAATAAGCTACATATATTTACTAATAGCAAGTATACTAAACTTAGTACTCATTATAAATGCTTTTAAATTGAAAAATACTAAAGAAATTGAAAATAAACCAAACACTGAAGGCCTAAGGTTCTTTGCTCTCACTATTTTTTATTTATTTAGTCTTTTTGGAGCATTATTAATTGATAACTTAATTTTATTATGAAAAAAAATACAAAAAAAAGAAATTACATTACTCTTATTATTTTGATTGCAATTGTTGCTTTTTTTTTATCTTTGGACATTGTTTAAAGCAAATATCCTAGGAGTATAAATGACTAGTCAACAACGGACTGTTATTCTTTTATTTTCAATAGTTTTTTTTATGATTTTGTTGGTAGCTTTTTCTGTTCCAATTTATAATTTATTTTGTAGAGTTACTGGGTATGGAGGAACAACAAGCTTTTCTGAAAAAGGTTCATTAATTACTTTAGATCAAGATATAACATTGCAATTTAATGCCGATGTAAATGATAGCATTAACTGGTCATTTGATGCCCCAGACAATGTTACTTTTAAAATTGGTGAGAATACTAAAGTAGAATATGAGGCAACAAATCTTTCCAACACTACATCAATAGGTACTGCGACATTTAATGTTTTACCTGAAAAAGTTGGTCCTTATTTTATTAAGACGCAATGTTTTTGTTTTGAAAAACAAACACTTGAGCCAAATCAGTCAGTCCAAATGCCTGTTGTTTTTTATATTGATCCATCTATTATTGAGGATCCAAGCATGGCAGATATAGATACGATAACGTTGTCATATACGTTTTTTAAATATATAGAGTAGTAAATTTTATGAGTGAAAATTCTTCATTAGGTCAAAAACATCCTTATCATTTAGTTGACCCAAGTCCTCTTCCTATTTTAGCATCTATAGCGGGCTTAGGTATGGCCGCTGGATTAGTATTTTATATGCACTACGATACCAAGTGGTTATTAATCCTTGGAACCATAGGACTATTAACAGTTATGTTTTTATGGTGGAGAGATGTAATTAAAGAGTCAACATTTCAACAAGCTCATACACCTGTTGTTGAATTAGGACTTCGTTATGGAATGGCTTTGTTCATTGCATCAGAAGTTATGTTTTTTGTAGCATTCTTCTGGGCTTTTTTTGATGCAAGCTTAACACCAAAACTTCCAATTGAAGAATTTGTTGAAACTTATGAAACTAACGGGGCTGTTGGAGTTTGGCCTCCTGAAGGTATTAAAACTTTTGATCCTTTAGATGTACCTTTTTTAAATACTTTAATTTTATTAATGTCTGGAACAACATGTACATGGGCTCACCATGCAGTTCGAGAAGGACATAGAGATCAAGCCATTCAAGCTCTATGGCTAACTGTTGGACTCGGAGTTTGCTTTACACTACTTCAAGCTTTTGAGTATTATGAAGCATTCCATCATTATTTTAAATTTACCGATGGCATTTATCCTTCTGTTTTTTATATGGCAACCGGCTTCCATGGTTTTCATGTTATAGTTGGAACTGCTTTTTTAGCTGTTTGTTTATTCAGAGTATATAAAAGTCATATGACTCCAGAAAGACATTTTGGTCTTGAGGCTGCTGCTTGGTATTGGCATTTTGTTGATGTAGTGTGGCTTTTTTTATATGTTTGTGTTTACATTTGGGGTGCATAAATTTTTAAGCCTCTTTCTTATAAATTTTTAATTTTTTCTTTAATTTGTATATTTCTAACAATCTGTTTAGGTACATGGCAACTAAACAGACTTTCATGGAAAGAAAATTTAATTAAAACATTTAAAGAAACTTCATCAAAACCTCCTATAGACTTATACCTTTCAGAAAAAACTGAATTCTTAAAAATTAAAGTTAGTGGACAAATAAATAGAAAATATAAAATTTTTTACCCAGCTAAAACCTTAAATGGTAAAAGTGGTTTTAGATTAGCAAGTATCATCAAAACTATTCAAGGAGAAAATTTTCTTATTGATGAAGGGTGGTACTCAAAAGAAAATCACCAATACTTTTTAACAAATGATAAAATATTTAATAAAGAAATAATAGGCTATGTTCGTTATCCTCGCGATGCTAAACTTTTTACACCTAAAAATAATATTATGACTAATGAGTGGTACACTTACAATCTTAAAGAGATTGAAGAATATTTAGACATTAAAATTAATCAGAAATATTTCATTAAAAATATGTCAAATTCAGAAGAAGAGTTTCTTATACCTTCAGAATTAACACCGACATTTAGAAATAATCATCTTCAATATGCAATTACGTGGTTTGTGATGAGTTTTGCTTTCTTTGTTTTATTTTTAGTTTATCTGAAAAAAAATAAATGACTTCTTATGATAAATTAAAACAAATATTTCATGAAGCAGCATTAAGCAGTGATATATCAGGTATTTTACATTGGGATATGTCAGCAATGATGCCAAAAAACTCAAGAGAAAACAGGGCAGAACAACTAGCCTATCTCTCTAAAATTAGGCATAAATTAATTTCATCAATTGATGTAGGGCAATTAATTGATAGTGCTAAAAAAGAACAGCTTGATGAAGAAAATAACTCTAATCTAAGAGAAATGGAGAGAGAATATATCATGTCTTCTGCTCTACCATCTGATCTTGTACAAAAATTATCAAGTGCCTCAGCTAAGTGCGAAGGAATATGGGAGGAAGCAAGAAAAAAATCTGATTTTAAAATTGTTCAACCACACCTTGAGGAGTTAATTAAATTATCAAAAGAAGAATCTTTAATACTTTCTGATAAGTTAAATTGCTCACCATATGAAGCCCTTATTAATAAATTTGAACCTCAATCGAGAGAAAAAGAAATTAAAAATATATTTGAGAATTTAGAAATTTTTTTAGTTCCTCTTGTTGATAAAATTATTGAAAAGCAAAGTAAGGAAAAATTTCTTTCAATTAGTAGCCAAATGACATTAGAGCAGCAGAAAGAAATTGGTTTGTATTTAATGAAATCAATAGGCTTTGATTTCACTAGAGGTAGACTAGATACAAGCGAGCACCCATTTTGTGGAGGAGCTTATCAAGATATTCGTATTACTACTCGATATAACGAAAAAGACCCCTTTTCATCCTTGGAAGGAATTATGCATGAAACAGGTCATGCTATGTATGAATTAAACTTACCTGAAAAATGGAAATATCAACCAGTTGGCCAGTCAAGAGGTATGGCAATGCATGAAAGTCAATCTTTATTGATAGAAATGCAAATTACAAGGTCGCTTTCTTTTAAGAAATTTTTATCAACTATTTTAAAAAATAAATTTAATTTAACAAATAATTGTTGGGATTTTGAAAATATTTATAGAATAGGAACTCGAGTAAATAAATCTTTTATACGTGTTGAGTCTGATGAAGTTACATATCCTTTACATATCATTCTACGTTTTAATCTTGAGCAGAAATTATTTAATGATGAGATAACAATTAAAGACATTCCTGAACTATGGAACGCAGAATATAAAAGATTATTTAACAATGATATTGATAATGATTCAAATGGATGTTTACAAGATGTACATTGGTATGCGGGCTTATTTGGTTATTTTCCAACTTACTCACTTGGTGCTTTAACTGCTGCACAACTTGCATATCAACTTCGTACCGATATTACAAATTTAGATACTCAGATTGAAAAAGGGAATTTTAAAGAATTATTACAATGGCTAAAAACTAACGTTCACTCAAAAGCAAGTCTGTATTCTTCAAGTGATATACTTCAACAGGTTACAAATTCTAAATTAAATGTTAAGTATTTTGAGGACTATATAAAAAATCGTTATCTCTAAATGAAATATTTAAGTACAAGAAATAATAAACTCAATTTGTCATTTTTTGAAATTTTATTTCAAGGTCTTTCAAAAGATGGTGGATTATTTATACCTCATGAATGGCCTATTTTAGATATCGACACATTAAAGAATAAAAATTATGAAGAAGTAGCACTTAGTGTTATTCACCCATATGTATCTGATGAAGTTTCTGAAATAGATTTAAAAAAAATCATAAATGATTCATATAAAAATTTTTTTCACTCAGATATTGCTCCAATAGTACCTATTGACCAGAATAAATATATTTTAGAGTTATTTTATGGACCAACATTTGCTTTTAAAGATTATGCTCTCCAATTTTTAGGTAACTTATTTACTTATTCTTTACCAAAAGCATCAAAAAAATTAACTGTTCTTGGAGCTACTTCAGGAGATACGGGATCTGCAGCAATCGAAGCATTTAGAGGTAAAGAAGATATAAATGTATTTATTCTACATCCTCATAATAGAGTATCAGATGTTCAACGAAGACAAATGACAACTGTGCAAGATGATAATGTTTTTAATATTGCAATAAAAGGAAACTTTGATGATTGTCAAAAAATTGTTAAAGAATTATTTGTTGATGATGAACTTCAACAACAAACCTCTCTTACGGCTATTAACTCTATTAATTGGGCGCGACTGATGGCGCAAGTAGTTTATTATTTTTGGTCCTATTTACAAATTGATCAAAAAGAAATAAATTTTATTGTTCCTTCTGGAAATTTTGGTAATGTTTTTTCTGCTTATGTAGCAAAGAAAATGGGATTACCTATTAATAAATTACATATAGCAACCAATCAAAATGATATTTTACACTCTTCTATTAATCATGGGCTCATGAAAAAAAATGCTGTTAAGCAAACATATAGCCCAAGTATGGATATCCAAATTTCAAGCAATTTTGAAAGACAATTATTTGAGTGCGCAGGAAGAGAAAGTGAAGTAATTAAAAATTTATTTCAAGAATTCTCAAAAAACAACTCTTATACATTTGATAAAAATATTTTAGATAATCTTCAATCAATCTACTCTACAAATACTGTTAGTGATGATGAGACACTATCCACAATAAATCAGATAAATAAACAATATAACTATTTAGCTGACCCTCATACAGCTACTGGTTTATATGTATTACTTGAAAAAGATGCTAGTCAACCATGGGTTAGCCTAGCATGTGCCCATCCTGCAAAATTTGGAGATGCAATCGAAAAAGCTATAGGTAATTCTCCTATAATGCCAAAAGTTTTATCTAAACTCTTTGATAAAGAGGAAAAGATAACTATATTAGACAATAATAGAGAAGATTTAAAATCCTTAATTTTATTAAATACATAATATGTTGAAAATTACAGAACTTGAAAACGGTTTAAGAATTGTAACACAGAATATGCCAGGCTTGGAGACAGTATCAATGGGTATTTGGAATGCTGTTGGAGGAAGAGATGAAGTAGAAGCAAATAATGGTGTAGCACATCTCTTAGAGCATATGGCTTTTAAAGGTACAAAAACTAAAAACGCCCTTCAAATAGCTGAGACAATTGAGAACGTAGGTGGCGATATTAATGCCTATACATCTAAGGAAATAACAGCTTATTTTGTTAAATTACTTGCTGATGACTTGCATTACGGCGTTGATATATTGACAGATATTTTACAGAACTCAACTTTTGATGAAGATGAGCTAAATAGAGAACGTGGAGTTATTATTCAAGAGATAGGTATGTATTTAGATACTCCTGATGATATGATTTTTGACTATTGGCAGGAAAAAGCATTTCCTAATCAACCTATGGGCCGATCTATTTTAGGTAAATCAG
>JBJKYR010000002.1:0-19877 GCA_045560945.1 Alphaproteobacteria bacterium
AGGTCAACAATTTCAAATATGGCACCTGAGTACGGTGCGACATGCGGTTTTTTTTCTACAGATAAAGAAACAATAAAGTATTTGAAGTTATCTGGTAAAAATGAGCATCAAATTAATATTGTAAAAAAATATACATCAATGCAAAAGATGTGGACTAACGATACTTACAATCCTAATTTTGATGAAAAAATTAGTTTAGATTTAAATAAAATAGAACCATCAGTTTCAGGTCCAAAAAGACCACAAGATAAGATACTTGTTAAAGATGTTCCTGAAGTATTTAAAATAATTGATAATACTCCTTATGACAAATCAATTACTAATAATAAACTTCAATCTGGTGATGTTGTGATTGCAGCCATAACAAGCTGTACAAACACTTCAAATCCTAATGTTATGATTGCTGCGGGCTTAGTTGCAAAAAAAGCTGTAGAATTAGGTTTGTCTGCAAAGCCGTGGGTTAAAACAAGCTTAGCACCTGGAAGTAAAGTAGTTAGTGATTATTTAGATAAAGCAAATTTGTCCAAATATCTTGATCAAATTGGTTTTAATTTGGTTGGCTATGGCTGCACTACCTGCATAGGTAATTCAGGACCGCTGGAGGAGTGGATTTCTAATGAAATAAAAAATAACAATTTAACAGTATGTTCAGTTTTATCAGGCAATAGAAACTTTGAAGGTAGAGTTCATCAAGAAGTAAAAGCAAATTTTTTAGCCTCACCTCCTTTGGTTGTAGCTTTTGCCATTGCAGGTAATATGAATATTGATATTTTTAATGAAGCTATTGGAATAAATAAGTTAGGAAAAGAGGTCTTTCTTAGGGACTTATGGCCGTCTACATCTGAAATAAATGAAATAGTAGATAATTCAATATCAACTGAAATGTTTAAAAAAAGATATAAGGAGATTTATAATGGTGATCAAAATTGGCAATCAATAGAAAGCATTCAGGACAAGACATATTCTTGGAGTGCATCAAGCACTTATATAAAACACCCACCTTTTTTTACTGATGAAAAAAATCAGATTGAAGATATAATTAATGCAAGAATTCTTGCTATGCTTGGCGACAGTGTTACCACTGATCACATCTCACCAGCAGGTGCAATAAAATTAGATAGTCCTGCAGGTAAATATTTAAATGAGAGACAAATAAGCAGAAAAGACTTCAATTCTTATGGCTCTAGAAGAGGAAATCATGAAATAATGATGAGAGGCACTTTTGCTAACATTCGCATTAAAAATGAAATTGTTCCTGGAATAGAAGGAGGAGTTACTAAGTTTTTTGATCAAGATGAAAAAATGTCGATTTATGATGCTGCAATTAAATATGAAGAGAACAATGTGCCTCTTGTTGTTTTTGCAGGCAAAGAATATGGAACTGGTTCTTCCAGAGACTGGGCTGCTAAAGGGACTAAATTATTAGGTGTAAAGGCTGTAATTGCCGAAAGTTTTGAGAGAATACATAGGTCAAACTTAATTGGTATGGGTGTTTTGCCTTTACAGTTTATAGCAAAGCAAAACAAAAAATCACTAAAACTTAATGGAAGTGAGATAATTTCGATTAAAGGCTTAGCTAACATCAGTGCAAACTCAGAACTTGATTGTGAGATTCAATCAGATCAAAAAAGAATTATAAAACTTCTTTGCAGAATAGATACAATTAAAGAACTGGATTATTACAGACATGGTGGTATTCTTCAATACGTGTTAAATTCAATTATTAAAAAAGCATCTTAAAATTAGTGAGTGAGGTTGGTGGTAATTTAATAGCCATTTTAGGTCCCACTAATACTGGGAAAACTTATCTAGCCTTTGATAGATTGATGTCCTATCAATCTGGAATATTCGGTTTCCCATTACGTTTATTAGCAAGAGAAAACTACGACAAAGCAGTTAAAAGAGTTGGAATAAATAATGTTGCATTAATAACCGGTGAAGAAAAATTTATACCAAAAGAGGCAAAATATTTTTTCTGCACCGTGGAGTCTATTCCTAAAAATTTAAATGTAGAATGTGTAGCTATCGATGAGGTACAATTAGCATCAGATTATGAGAGAGGTCACATATTTACTGAGCACATATTAAATACAAGAGGGGATTTTGAAACAATATTATTAGGCTCACTAACAATAAAGTCCTTATTGCTAAAAATTTTTTCTAATATAAAAATTGAAAGCAGAGAAAGATTTTCAAAACTAAGTTTTACATCTAATAAGAATTTTTCAAAACTTAAACCTAGGACAGCTGTAATCGCATTTAATATAAACAGTGTTTATGAACTGGCTGAAAGTCTTAGATCTCATAGAGGTGGGGCAGCAGTTGTTCTTGGATCATTAAGTCCAAGAACCAGAAACTCTCAGGTAGAAATGTATGAAGAAAAAAAAGTAGATTACCTAGTTGCTACTGATGCAATTGGCATGGGTTTGAATTTAAATATTGATCATGTAGCCTTCTCTTCTATTGAAAAATTTGATGGGAAATTCAAAAGAAATTTAAGACCAATTGAAATAGGTCAAATAGCAGGAAGGGCAGGAAGATATGAAAATAATGGAACTTTTTCATTATTAAAAAACGCTGGGCAAATAGACATAAAAACTATTCAAAATATTGAAGAAAGCAACTTTGATGCAATTACTAGAATTTATTGGAGAAATACCCTCTATGATTTTTCAAGTGTTGAAAATTTTCTTGCAAGTTTAAAGCAGTTTCCTGTTCATAATCATTTTATTCATAAAAAAAATGCAGCAGATGAATTAAATTTTAGATTTTTAATAGATGATAAAGATATTAGGAAATTACTAACAAGCAAAGATAGAATAAAAGTATTATGGGATGTATGTAGAATTCCAGATTTTCAGAAATTGTTTAATGATACTTATCTTCAGTTTCTTAAGACAATTTTTTTACTTTTAATAAAAAATGAAAAAATACCAAAATTATGGCTCGAAAAAAATATTTTAGGGCTTCAAAATTTTAATGGCGGAATAGAAGAACTTTCATTAAAAATTTCTCAAGTCAGAACATGGACATATATATCAAATCATCAAAATTGGATTGATAATGAAAAATATTGGCAGGAAATTACTAAAAAAATTGAAAATGATTTATCCGATAATCTCCATCAGGGATTAACTAATAGATTTGTTGACTTAACTTCAAAATATTTCATTAATTCTAATAATGATGATTTAAATCAAGATATAACTGTAAATAATGACAAAACTATCACTATTAATAATATAGAATACGGAACACTTTATGGTTTTAATTTAAAATTAAATAAAGATGCAATTTCTCATTCTCTTTTCTCTCTAACTCATGTAAAAAAATTAGTTAGAATAATGATTGAAGAAAAAATTAATAATTTTTTAAATGCTCCTAATGAGTCAATAAGCTTTGGCAAAATTAACGAAATTAATTTTAGTAAAGGCATAAATATTTTTTGGGGAGAAGAAATTATAGGATATCTAACAAAAGGCCCCAATATATCTACTCCTATTGCCGAGGCTTTAAATACTGAATATATCAGTAGCGAAAACAGGCTACTTATTTCAGCCAAACTGCAAAAGTGGATAGATGAATTAATCAAAGTATTATTATGGCCGCTTAAAGCAGACGATAGTAAGAATATATCTGCTAATTTAAGGGCTATAAAATTTAATATTTTTGAAAACCTAGGCACACTTCCAATAGAGCAATTTAGTGACTATTTAAAAAATATATTAGAGGAAGATAAAAACATAATATCTAAATCAGGTATTCGAATAGGAGCAAAGTATTTTTTTGTTCCTAATTTTTTAAAGAAAGCACCAATGGAGCTTTCTGCTCTTTTGTGGTGCTTGTTTAATGATTATAAATTTGAGGGTCCAGCACCATTGCCAAAAGATGGCAGGGTATCTTTTGATATCCAGAATGAAATGAAAAAAGAATATTGGTTCGCTATTGGATACATAAAAGTTAATAATTTTGCGTTAAGGGTAGACGTTTTTGAAAGAATATTTTTCTTAGCTAGGAAGAAAATTAAAAATGGTCCTTTTTTAGATTCTTCAGATTTAATGAACCCAGTTGGTTGTGATAGAAACCAATTAAAAGATATACTGATATTTTGTGGTTTTAGTGTCTTAAAATTGAATAATGATAGAGATTTATATTATAATGAGCCAAAAAAACATCCCAAAAAAATCATAAAAAATAAAACAAAAAAAATACAAATTAAAAAAAATACTAAAATTGCCAAACTTTCAAATAAAAATAAAAAACAACCAGATCCAAATTCTCCTTTTGCAGTTTTGGAAAAACTACTTTAAATAAATTAAAAATAGAAATTTATAAGGTGCTCAATTGTTACAATCTCTAAGAAATATATTTTCTAATAATATTAATCAAAATAAAGAAGATTATAATAAAGATATTGATATTCTAGCAGGGTTGATGATAGAGGCAGCCAATACTGATGGTAATATATCACATGTTGAGGTAAATAAAATTTCTTTAAGTCTTATAAATATTTTTAAAGAAGATCCAAAAGAAGTTGAGATGACCCTTTCTAGAGCACTTGATGATAAAGATAATTCCCGATCACTATATTATTATACTTCAAAATTAAATAAATCTTTTTCTCATGAAAAAAAATTATTATTAATTGAAGTGTTGTGGGAAGTTATCCTTGCAGACAATGAAATTCATGATTTTGAATCTAATCTTTTAAGAAGACTTGCCGGATTATTATATATATCAGATATTGAATGTGGAAATGCAAAAAAAAGAGCTAATAGTAAAGTAAATAAATTATGACATATGTAGTTGATGAAAATTGTATAAAATGTAAACATATGGATTGTGTTGAAGTTTGTCCTGTAGATTGTTTTTATGAAGGTGAAAATATGTTAGTTATACATCCAGATGAATGTATTGATTGTGGAGTCTGTGAACCAGAGTGCCCTATTGATGCAATTCATTCTGACACAGAAGATGGAATGGAAAAATGGGCAGAAATTAACCGTAAGTATTCGGAGATTTGGCCTGTTATTACTGAAAAAAAAGAACCACCTATTGATGCTAAGAAATGGCAAGGTATTCAAAATAAATTTCAAGACTACTTTAGTGAAAAGTCAGGTAAATAAATATGGTAAAAAAACACACACAATTTAAAGAAGGTGAAACTGTCGTATACCCAAAGCATGGTGTAGGTGAAATTACAAAAATCGAAACAATGGAAATAGCAAGCATTAAAACAAATTTTTATGTTGTTAAAATGGAACAATCAAAATTAATCATTAGAGTTCCAACAGATAAGCTTGAACAGGTGGGTTTAAGAAAAATTTCTTCAAAAAAAATTATTGAAGAAGTATTGAATATTTTAAAATTAAAACCAAAAATAAGACGTATTATGTGGAGTAGAAGAGCTCAAGAATATGATGCAAAAATTTTTTCTGGGGACCCGATTAAAATAGCAGAAGTAGTTAGAGATTTATTTAGAAAAACCAGTCAAGCTGAACAATCTTACAGTGAAAGACAAATGTTTCAGGTTGCAATTGAAAGATTGGCCAGAGAAGTAGCTGCTGTTGAAAAAACAGATTACTTCCAATCTACCGAAAAAATTGAATCAATATTAAGAAATAAGTAGTTGGACAACACTAGCAAGTTTTTAGAATTACAAAAAACAAACAAAGTTTGGGCAATTGGTTCTTTGCATTCAAGTTTAGAATCATTTTATTCAATTAAAAAATATATTTTATCGAATTTTGAAATAGGAGATAAATTAATTTTTTTAGGTAATGTGATAGGGTTTGAAAATAAATCTAAAGAAATTATTACTGAAGTTTTAAAATTAAGATTTAAACTTATGGCAAAATATAAATTAAAAAATAAAGACATAGTTTTTCTTAGAGGGGCACAAGAAGAAATGCTTAGTAAGCTTCTTCAATTACATATTGCTCCTAATCCAACAGAAATTTTAAATTGGGTTTTTAGCCACGGTGTAGATCAAACAATAATTTCATATGGGTTTAATCCTGATGAATTTAGAAAAATTGCACTACAAGGAACCATTAAAATAAATAAACTAACTACTAAGTTGAATTATGAGATAGCATCAAATCCTGGACATAAGGAATTTTTTTCAAACTTAAAGCATGCTGCATATACAGAAACAAAAGATGTATTATTTGTAAACAGGGGCGTGGATCTCTCTAGACCATTATCTGCACAAAATGATTGCTTTTGGTGGGGTTATCAAAATTTTTCTCAGATTAACAAGCCCTATTTATCATTTAAAAGAATAGTAAGGGGTTATCAATCAAATCATTATAATGACATTGAGAATTCTAAAACTAGTGTTTTGTGCACACTTTTTAAACAACCGCTTGATAATAAAAAGATTTTAGCAGGTATTTTTAGTAAAAATGGAGATATTATAGAATTATTTGAATCAAAATGATCTAAATTAAAATTTCTGCGTATAACTATGTATATGACAATTAAAACATTAGTCTCAAATAATTTGGTTGAGTTTTCTAAGAAATCTAAAATACTTGATAAAAAAGAAGAATATTATCACATAGAAAACTGGAGAAATAAAAGAAATTCAGAATCCTTGAAAGTTATATTAAATTCATATTTGAGATTGGCTGTTTCTTTCGCAAAAAAATACAAAAGCTATGGATTGCCGATTGATGATCTTATCCATGAGGGTGTTTTAGGAATAATGCATGCTCTAGAAAAATTTGATATCTCTAAAGGTTTTAGGCTATCCACTTACGCCTCTTGGTGGATTAGAGCATCAATTCAAGATTATATTTTAAAAAATTGGTCTGTAGTCAAAACTGGCTCAACAGCATCTCAAAAAGCTCTTTTCTTTAACTTAAGAAAAATAAAAAAACAAATAAGTAATCTATCTTCTGATTATATGGGCCAAAAAGAAATTGATAAAGTTTCAGCAATGCTAAATGTAAAAAACTTTGAGGTCCAAAATATGGAGTCTAGACTAAGTGGTGGAGATGTATTTCTTAATCAAAAAATTGATAATGACTCAGAAAATGATCTTATGAGTTTATTAGAAGATTCTAGAGCTAATCCTGAAGAATCATTTCAAGATTTCAATGATGGTAAAATTAAAAAAGATTATATAGAGAAGGCTATTTTAACACTTAACGAAAGAGAAAGAACAATAATTAAGTTAAGAAAACTTAGAGAAAAAAGCATTACTTTAGATGAATTAGGGACAATGCTTAAAATAAGTAAAGAACGGGTAAGGCAAATTGAGACAAAGGCACTAGAAAAACTAAAAATAATAATTCTTAAAATTTCTCAACAAAATAAAGAATTTTTTATTTGATACTTTTGCTTCTATAAAATAAAGTTAAATTATGTTTCGTTCTTTTTTGTTTATTCTTGTTTTATTATTTAAAACTTCTACTTTATTTGCTCAGGGTTACGATGTCTTTGGCTTAGGAATATATGATGTTAAGTTTGATGGATCATCATCTAACTATGCTACAGACATTAGATATGAAAGACGTTTTGATAACACATTATTTGATATAGGGCCCGAAGAAGATAATTTTTTTTATCTAAAACCATTTTTTGGAATTGAAGCAACATCAGATTCTGCAATTTACTTTTTAGGAGGTATATACCTAGAAGATAATTTAGGAAAACTTTTTATTGGAAAAGAAAATAAATGGAATTTTACTCCTAGTTTTGGTTTAGGTTATTATGATGATGGAAATGGTAAAAAATTGGGAAATAAATTAGAGTTTAGAACAACTTTAGAATTAAGCTATCAGTTAAATAATGATGATAGAATTGGTTTTTCACTTGGTCACATATCTAATGCGAATATTGGTAATAAAAATCCTGGTGTAGAAATTATTAGTCTGTCTTATCAAAAACCTTTTTAGTTAATTAATATTTTCTTTTCTTTTATAAAATTAAGAAATATTTTTTCAAGTATTTCAAAATTGTTTTCCTCCATTCTTGAGTGAATTTCAATTTTAAATTCTTTAGAATTAGGCACTCCAAAAAAAATATTTAATAATGGGCTTAATAATCTATAGACGGAGTCTTTACCAAATTTTGGTCTTATAAAATTAAAGTAATCATTTATCGTTTTCTCAGAAATAATATAATTATTTTTTTGGTTATAGAATTTTCTATCAACATTTTTAAGGCAAAAAGGATTACTTTGTATTAACCTTCCTACCATAACTCCATCATGTAGCTTAGATAACTCTAATGCTTTATTCATACTATCAATCCCGCCGTTTAAGATAAAAGTAGTGTTTTGGTATTTAGATTTAATTTTTGACACAAAGTCATAATTTAGAGGGGGTATATTCCTATTTCCTTTTGGGCTTATTCCATTTAAAATTGCATTTCTAGCATGGACATAAACTAACCTAATTCCACTTTTCAAAATTTCATCAATAAATTCTTCAAAAAATTCATAATTAAAATCTTTTCCAATACCTATTCTACATTTAATTGAAACTTCAATGTTCCTATTAATTTGCATTGCATCGAGGCAATTTTTTACAAGCAATTTGTCTTTCATTAGGCATGCGCCAAAACTTCCCTTTTGTACAGCTTTGCTAGGACAACCAACATTTAAATTTATTTCATCATAATTTAGTTCATAGGCTAATCTAGAACTTAATCGTAGGTCTTTATATTCAGAACCCCCTACCTGAAGCGCAATCGGGTTTTGAAATTCATTTGCAATTTTTGAACCAATTTCTTTAGAGTGAATAAGCGTTTTTGTAGCAATCATCTCAGAAAACAAAAACGTTCTTTTAGATAAGATTCTATAGAGTGTTCTTGCGTATGAGGTTGTATAACCCATCATTGGAGCTACACAAAATTTTCTATCAATAACTTTTTGCATCATTAAACTTCATTTTAAAAAATATAATATCTAAATAAACTTGTAATTCCTTGCCTACAATAACTACTTAATATAAATTAAAAATCTAAGTATATTATGATCAACCGACTTGCCCCACTTCCAGATTTTTTAGTCAGTAGATACAGAATTTGGAAATCTAGCTCTTTTATAAATAGTGAAGATCATTTTAAGAATTTAGCATCTTTAGGTCAGAATCCTTCATCAATGGTAATTTCATGCTGTGATTCTAGGGTTCATGCAACTTCTATTTTTGGAGCAGATGAAGGAGAATTTTTTATTCATAGAAACATTGCAAATCTTGTACCAAAATACTCACCGGATGGTGAGAATTATGGAACGTCAGCATCAATTGAATACGCTTTAAAAGAACTTAAAATTCAACATTTAATTGTATTAGGCCATACAGATTGTGGAGGTATTAAAAGTGCATACAACCTTCATTCAAATAATTTAAATCCAGATTATGAATTTATAAATAAATGGCTAAGCATACTTTTGCCCGCATTCAATAATATTGCAAAAGATGTTTCTCAAGAAGAACAATTAGAAAAATTTGAAGAAGAAAGTATAAAAAATTCAGTAATTAATTTATTTAGTTTTCCATATGTAAAAAAAGCAGTTGAAGATAAAAGCTTATCAATTCATGGATTAATTCACAATATTGCAACTGGGGGAATTAAGTTTTTAAATCCAATTACTGAAGATTTCGAAAATCTTTAAATTTTAATAAGAATATTTTTTTGAGGGAAAATTCCTATTTATAACCTCTTTAGCAAATCTTTGAACAGCATTATCTATATTTTTTTCTATATTAATATAATTTTTGATAAATTTTGGTTTTTTGTTATTTGAATTAAAATTTAAAATATCATCGATAACTAAGACTTGACCATCACAATATTTGGAAGAACCTATTCCAATAGTTGGTATTGATAAATTACTAGTAATTTTTTTTGATGTATCTATTCCTATGCATTCTAACACAATCATTTTAGATCCTGCACTTTCTAGTTTTTTTGCCAGATTGAATAAATTATTTTTATCATTTATATTTTTTCCTACACTTTTAATTCTACTAAAATTTGAAAATTTTTGAGGAGTTACACCTATATGAGAAACAACTTTAATTTTATTTTTTGTTAAATGCTCCACTATATCAATATTTTTTTTATCTGTTTCAATTTTGATAAAATCTGCTTTAGTAAATGCTAAAATATCTCGCGCATTCTTCAATGCTTCTTTTTTGTTACGATAGGTATTGTATGGCATATCAATAATTGTCATTGAAAATTTAGTATTTAACACAACGGCTTTTCCATGATGTTTCATCATTTCAATTGTAACACCTCTAGTGTTTTGCATCCCATATAAAGTGGTACCAAGGGAGTCACCTATTAGTATTAGGTCAATTTTTCCATCTAATATATTTGCCAAAGGTTTGGAATAAGCTGTTAAACAGGTAATAGGAATTTTATTTTTTTTTATTAATAATTTTTTGTAATTTAATTTTACCATTTTTATAATTTTAAACAGAACGTGTTATGCCGCCATCAACACGGATGTTCTGACCAGTTATGTAAGCACCACCATCTGATGCTAACATTTCAACAACCGCAGAAATCTCTTTAACTTTTCCATAACGCTTTAAAGGTATTCGATTTAAAAATTCTTCTTTAGCTGGCAAACTATCAATAAAACCAGGCAATATATTGTTCATCCTTATATTGTCTTTGGCATATTTATCAGAGTATATTTTTGTAAATGCTGCCAAGCCTGATCTGAAAACTCCAGATGTTGGAAAGCTAGGATCGGGTTCAAAAATAGCAAAAGTAGAAATATTTATTATAGACCCATTGTTTTGCTTTTGCATGATTGGAGTAATTATTCTTGATGCCCTTACCACATTTAAAAAATAAACTTCCATTCCTTTAATCCATTCATCATCACTTATTTGTAGAATATCACCTTTGGGACCATGTCCAGCACTATTAATAAGAACATCAATTTTTTTAAATTTGGTCAAAACCTTTTCAATAAAATTTTCAATATCATTTATCACTAAGTTTGAGCCTGTGTAGCCTAATCCTCCTAATTCGTTTGCAAGTTTTTCTCCCTTTCCAGAGGAAGACATTATTGCAATATCATAACCTTTTGTTGAAAGATGTTTAGCTGCATCTGCACCCATTCCAGTACCACAAGCAATAAATACAGCTGTTTTTTTCATTAGACCCTAATAACATATTAAACCTTAAAATATCTACTAACAAAAATATAAATTAAATTTTAAGCTGGAATTAATTTTCTTTCAGATAGAGGTGTCTCTTTTATAGGTAAATGTATTATTGCAGAAAAAGCTCCAACACCAATACCAACCCACCAGACTATGTCATAACTTCCATAAATATCATAAAACAAACCACCAAGCCACACGCCTACAAAAGAACCAATTTGATGAGATAAAAATACAATTCCATATAAAGTTCCCATAAATTTAAGACCGTAAATATATCCTATTATACCAGAGGTAAGAGGTACAGTTGCTAACCACAATGAACCCATAACAATCGAAAATATAACAACTGAAGTTGGTGTAATAGGTAGCATTATAAATATAATTGCTGCGATTGTTCTTCCAGTGTATATTGTAGATAACAAGTATTTTTTTGTATAATATTTTCCCATTGCACCCGCTGTTATTGATCCAATAATATTAAAAAGTCCAATCAAGGCAATTGATAATGCTCCTAAAGAAGCAACAGAATTACAAACTACACTAATTAAACTTCCTTGAATAATAGGACTACTAGATTCTGCTATAAAAGCAGGAAAATGAGCAGTAATAAATGCGAGTTGAAAACCACAAGAAAAGAAACCAAGAAAAAGCATAGTATAAGTTGGATCCTTAAATGCCTCTTTAAGAGCATCACTTAAATTTTCCTCAATTTCTTTTTTTGAAATTTTTGGTTTAGATTTTAGTAGAGGAACTAATACAATTGTTAAAATACTAATTATTGCAAAAATAATAAAAACTGATGACCATGGCATTATATCAAGAAGTCCAGCGGCGAATGGAGGCCCTACAACTTGTCCGGCTGATCCAGCTGCAGTTGTTATACCTAAGGCCAAAGATCTTTTTTCAGGAGCAGTAGTTCTTCCTACTACTGCAAGTATTGGGCCAAAACCACTCCCAGCAATTCCAAAACCTATTAAAATATTTAGAAATTGATGAGCCTCAGGAGATGAGGCTGAGCTGCTAATAAAAACTCCAATGGCATACAAAATTAATCCTAAAGTTATTGCTTTTCTGTCTCCGAATTTTTCTGCAAAAGCGCTAAAGATTGGAGTTCCAATACCCCATGCTAAATTCTGAATAGCTATAGCCATTGAAAATTCTGATCTAGCCCACATAAATTCATCAGCTATTGGTATTTGAAAAAGACCAAATGTTGATCGTATAGCAAAACTAATTAATAAAATTAAACTTCCACCTATAAGCACAGGAGTAAAAATATTTATATTATTTTTTTGATTCATAAAAATGATTAAATAAAATTAACAGTTTATAAAAAACTAATCTATTAGAAATTAAGTTGTTTGAACAATTGGTTGTTTTTCTGACTCTTCTTTTTCAGGAATTACATATGCAACAGCACAGTGGTCAATGCAATATGGCTTATCTTCGAATCTTTCTTTGCCACAAAATTTAAAATCACTTTCATCAGGATGACCTTCAGGCCACTCACACCCTCTTTTTAAACTTTTAGCAAAAAGATTTTTAACTACAGGCTGAAAATTTTGTTGAGATATTGGCATTGCTGTTTCTTCTTTTTTCGCAATTTCAAAATTTAATTTTGGAGTAATCGGAGATCTTGCCTTTTTTCTATCTGGCTTTACAGCAGTACGTCTTATCGGAGATGGTCTTCTTTCAAGACCAATTCTATGAGCTTTACCAACAACAGCATTTTTTGTAAAACCAAGCAATTTCCCAATTTGAGCAGTAGGCAAGCCTTGATCCCATAACTCTCTCAATTTTGAAACATTGCTATCATCCCAAGGCATAATTTATTTTTTTTAATTTATCTATATGTAGTAGTAATTTATAACACTATTATACTAAATGTATAACCACACAAAGAAAAAACTGGGATTTTTTATAAAAAACCAATAAATAACATGTATTTCTTAATATAGTTTAATAAAACAATGAAAAACCTTAGGAATTATGAGATAGTTAATAAAAAAGTATTATTTAGGGCTGATCTAAATGTTCCAGTTTTAGATAAAGTTATAACTGATAGTTCTAGGATTTTAGCAATTAAATCTTCAATAAAAGATCTGATTTTAAATAAAAATAAGATTTTTATAATAGCTCATTTTGGCAGACCAAAAGGAGAAGTTTTGAAAAAATATTCTTTAAAGTTTATTCTTTCACCTCTTAGAGAAATGCTTGGAATCGATAAAATTCATTTTTTAGAAAATTTACAACAGGATAAGATTAGCAAAAAATTTAATGATATGCAGTATGGTGAAGTTTGTCTTGTTGAAAATATTAGATTTCAAAAAAACGAAGAAAAAATTGATTTAAATTTCGCAAAAAATGTAAGTAGCTTGTTTGATGTTTATGTAAATGATGCATTTTCTGCGTCTCATAGAAATCATACATCAATTACAGGTTTTGCAAAATATATTCCCGCTGTTGCTGGAAACCACCTCATTCAAGAAATTAAAAAAATTGATTTATTTTTAGAAAATTCAAAAAAACCTAATATGGCAATAGTTGGAGGATCTAAAATATCTACTAAAATTAAACTTTTAAATAATTTAGTTAAGCAGTTCAATTGTATAGTCATTGGTGGAGCTATGGCTAATACATTTCTATTATCAAATAATATAGATGTAGGAAAATCTCTTGTAGAAAAAGACTTAGTTGAAGAAGCAAAAAATATACAAATAAAAGCTAATCAATTTAATTGCACAATTGTTTTACCAACCGATGTAGTTTGTGGAAAAAGTATAGAAGACAAAAATCCTTTTGAGCTTAGTATAAATGAAATCACATCAGATTTTATGATCTTAGATTTGGGAAAAAAAACAACTGAAACAATCAATCGGGAAATTAAAAAATCAAGAATGGTTTTATGGAATGGTCCTGTTGGAGCATTTGAATATAAACCATATAATAAGGCCACTTCAACAATCGCAATATACATAAAAGAGAATGCAAAAAAATTTAATATTAGCACTCTTGCTGGTGGTGGCGATACTATTTCTTCAATTAAAAATGCAAATGCAGAAGATGGCTTTGATTATATATCCAATGCAGGAGGTGCTTTTTTAGAATGGTTAGAGGGCAATCAGTCTCCAGGAGTTATTGCAATAAAAGAAAATAATTTTATTTAATCCTCAACTTGATATTTTTTAATTAAAGGAAATTGGGTCATCGTAAAAATAAAAGTTATTGGTAGTATTCCAAAAACTTTAAAACTTACCCAAAATTCTTCACTCATAGTTCTCCAAACAATTTCATTTAGAACTGCAAGAGCAATAAAAAAAGCTGCCCATCTTTGAGTTAATATAGTCCACCCTTCTTCTTCAAGCTTAAGAGCACTTCCAAGTAAATATTTTAAAAGAGGTTTTTTTAAGATTATTCCTCCATATAGAATAGCAGCAAAGATAATATTAATAATTGTAGGTTTCATAAAAATAAAAATTTTATTATCAAATATTATTGTCAATCCACCAAAAATAACAACTATTCCAGCTCCGAGAGTAGGCATGATAGGAATTCTTTTCTCTAAAATATATGAAATAACAACGGAGATAATAGTTGCTAACATCAGAGGTAATATTGCGTCAATTAAATCACCACTAACTTTATAATATATAAAGAATACTGCTAATGGCCCAATATCAATAAATAGTTTGATAAATGAATTCATTTTACTCTTCCAAATTTAATATAGATCTTGCAAAATTCTTAGCACTAAAGACTGAAAGATCCTCAGGTTTTTCTCCAAGACCAACATAACTTATAGGTATTTCATATTTATTTGCAATCGAAATTAAAGCCCCTCCTTTAGCAGTACCATCTAATTTTGTAATGATAATACTTGAAACATCTAATTCTTTTCCAAATATTTCAACTTGTTTAATCATGTTTGAACCATTGGTTCCATCAAGCACTAAAATAGTTTCAATAATAGTATCATTATTTATTTTGGAGACTACATTTTTTAATTTTACTAGTTGATTAACTAAATTTGTATTATTAGATAATCTTCCTGCTGTATCAATAATTAGATAGTCATAATTTTCTTTATTAAATTTTTCTGTTGCTTGAAAAGCAACACTGGCAGGATCTTGGTTGGCACTTCCTGAAAAAAAATCATTTTTATTATTTTCTACCCAATCTTTTAATTGATCTATGGCCGCAGCTCTAAATGTATCACAACCTGCAATTAAGACTTTTTTTTCATTGCCTATTTGATTTGCTATTTTACCTATAGTTGTTGTTTTTCCACTTCCATTAACACCAACAAAAATTAGTATTTTTTGCTTGTGATCATTTTCTTCAAGTATTTCTCTTGGTTGAAGTATAATTTCAATTTCTTTAGCCAATGTTTCAAGTACCACAGTTGTTATGTCTTGATCTAACGTTTTAACTTTACGTACAGAATTTATTAATTTTTCTACTACATCTAAACTTATATCAGCAGAGATTAAAATAGACTCTAATTCTTCCAATGTTTGATTATCAACTTTTTTATTTTGAAAAGAGTTAAATATATTAGAAGATAAATAATTAGATGTTTTGTGAAGTCTGTTTTTAAATTTAGAAAATAGGCTCATATTCTTCTAGCCATTAACACATCATTATTAACTCCAACAAAAACACAGGGAACAATATCTCCCTCTCTTATTTTTTCATCAAGAATGACATTAAAAAAATTTTGGTCCTTACCGATAGATTTTTCATTTTGATTTTTTTCAATTAAGATTAAATCTTTTTCTCCAACTTTTTTGTTAAGATATTTTTTTAATTTTTCCATACCCTTTTGACGCAAAATCTTTGCTCTATCTTTGATTACATATTTTTCAACTTGTGGCATGCGTGAAGCAGGCGTATTGTCACGAGCAGAATATGGAAATACATGTAGGTGAGTAAGATGGCATTCATCTACTAAATTTAATGTATCTATAAACATCTTGTGCGTTTCAGTTGGAAAACCTGTAATTAAATCAGCTCCAAAAGTTGCATCTTTTCTTATTGCTAAAACTTTATTGCAAAAACTTATTGCCATTTCCCTTGAATGCCGTCTTTTCATTCTTTTTAAAATCAAATTATTACCTGCTTGCAAACTTATATGGAAGTGAGGCATTAATTTTTTTTCGGATAGTAAATCCCAAAATTCTTCATCAATTTCAGCACAATCTATTGACGATAATCTTAATTGTTCTAAATCTGGAACAAGTTTTATAATCCTTTTAATTAAATTTGAAAATGTTGGCTTTCCAGGTAAATCTTTACCATAGTCAGTTATATCAACACCTGTCAAAACAACTTCTTTATACCCATTATTAACAATTTTTTTTATTCTCCCAACTATTTCTCCAGCCGGTACACTTCTATTATTTCCTCTGCCATATGGTATTATGCAAAAAGTACAACGGTGGTCACAGCCTTGCTGAATTTCAATATATGCTCTTGATTTACCATCAAACTTTTCAATTGAAGTGGGAACTGTTTTTTTTTCTAATAAAATATCTTCAACCTGGATTGATTTTTCAAAATTTAAACTGTTCCATACATTTGAAATTAATTTCTCTTTATTGCCTAAAACTAAATCAACTTCTTTAATTGTATCATATTTTTTAGGATTAATTTGAGCAGCACATCCTGTAACAATAATTTTATTTTTGGGATAATTTTTTTTTGCCTTTCTAATTTCATATGCAACTTTTTTTTCTGCTTCAGCAGTAACTGCACATGAATTAATAACTGTAACATTCTTTATATTATTATTATTTAAATGATCTTTAATAATTTCACCTTCGTAAATATTAAGTCTACAACCAAGATTAATAAGTGAATTTTTTTTATTCATTATTAAATTTCAATATAACCATTGTAACTAATTTCTGCTGGACCAGTCATGATAGCTTCATCTGCATCTATATTTATGTGTAAAGATCCTTTTTCAAGCTGAACTTGAGAATTTTTTTCTATCAATTTTTTTTTCCATCCAGCATAAACAGCAGCACAAGCACCACTACCACATGCAAGCGTTACTCCCGCTCCTCTTTCCCAAACCTTCATTTTAATTGTATTCGAATTTACTACTTCGATAAATTCAACATTAGTTTTATTTGGAAAAAAATGATGTTTTTCGACCATCGGCCCTATTGCATTTAAATCAACGTTTTCAATTGATTTCCCATAAAAAACAATATGAGGATTGCCTATATTTACTGCAACTCCTTTATCAAATCCTTCAACATGAATTGGAATATTTAATGAATCCATTTCTTTACTAAGCGGTATTTTTTTCCAGTCAGTTGTTATTTTACCCATATTAACACTAATTTCATCACCAGCTTTTTTAGCAATCAAAGTCCCTGCGTCTGAAATAATTTTTAGAGTTTCTTTTTCATTATTTTCATCAAAAAGAATTTTTGCAACGCACCTAGTGCCATTTCCACATGCTTCTGCTTTATCACCTGCTGGATTAAAAATATCAATACTAACATCAACATCATTTTTTTTTGGATCATTAATAGTAATTAGTTGGTCACAACCAGCACCTGTTCTGCGGTCACTTAATTTTTGAATTAAATTATCATTTATTTCAATCTTTTTTGACCTTCTATCAATGATAACAAAATCATTTCCTAAACCATGCATTTTTGTAAATTCTATTTTTTGCATAAAGTCTCTATACCTCAATTTACCCAGAAATCCTGGAAATTCTTTAAATTTTAAGAAACCTTGACTTTATTAGTATCAATAAATAGAGGGGTTCTTACAAATCCTAAATTGTAAAGTAAAAAGCTTGTTACAATTGTGATAGGTACACTAGCCCACGAGTTTCGTGCCCTGGTGAAGCAACGCTATTGGAGAAATATGTTTGAAACATTAAATGATAAGTTTGAAAAAATTGTTCGTGGTATACGTGGTAAGGCAATTATATCAGAGTCCGACTTAGACTCCACCCTTCGAGAAATTCGTATTGCACTTTTAGAGGCAGATGTTGCTTTAATAGTTGTGAAGGATTTTATTAGCACAGTTAAGGAAAACATTTTAGGTAAAGAGGTTTTAAAATCAATAAAGCCTGATCAAATGATCATCAAACTTGTTCAAGACGAGTTGGTAAACATTCTTGGATCTGAAAACCAACCACTCAATATTACTACCTATCAGATGACAAAAATTTTATTTTGTGGACTTCAAGGATCTGGAAAAACAACTTCTGTTGCAAAACTTGCAAATCATTTAGTAAAGTCTTCTAAGAAAAAAATTTTATTATCGTCTGCAGATATTTATAGACCGGCAGCACAAGAACAATTAAAAATTTTGGCTGAACAAGTTCAAGTTGATTTTTTTAACCATAATTTAAATTCTACAAATCAAATAGTCAGTGAAACAATAGAATATGCTAAGAAAAATTTAATTGATGTTGTGATTCTTGATACTGCTGGAAGACAGGTAATCGATGAAGATTTAATGAAAGAATTAATTGAAATTGAAAAATCTTTTAAACCACAAGAAACTTTGCTAGTTGCAGATGCTTTAACAGGGCAAGACGCCGCAAATATAGCAAAAAGTTTTAGCGAAGCTGTTAATATTACTGGCTCTATACTTACACGAATTGATGGAGATAGTAGAGGTGGTGCCGCTTTGTCTATAAAATCAATAACCAACTCTCCAGTAAAATTTATTGGAGTTGGAGAAAAAATTGAAAATTTTGAATCTTTTCATCCACAAAGAATTGCCCAAAGAATTTTAGGTATGGGAGATATAGTTAGTCTTGTTGAAAAGGCTGCTGAAAACATTGATCAAAATGAGATGGAAACTTTGGCAAAAAAAATGTCAAAAGGTAATTTTGATTTAGATGATTTTGCAAAACAATTAAAGCAAATGGGTAACATGGGTGGTGTTTCAGGTATTTTGTCTATGCTACCTGGTGTTTCTAAAGCACAAAAATTAATGGCAGAAAATAAAATATCTGACAAACTAATAAATCATCAAATTGCAATCATCAATTCTATGACTAAGCAGGAAAGATCTGATCCAAATCTCATCAAGGCTTCAAGAAAAATAAGAATTTCAAAAGGATCTGGAACTAAAGTTCAGGATGTAAACAAACTTTTAAAACAGTTTCTCCAATCACAGAAAATGATGAAGAGAATGAAATCAATGGGTAAGGGTGGAATACCTAGTGATTTAATGCAAAAATTGCAAGGCAACTTCCCACCTAAAATAAACTAAAATAAGAAAGGAAATATTATGCCAGTTAGAATAAGATTATCAAGAGGAGGAGCAAAAAAAAGACCTTTTTATAGAATTGTTGTCGCTGACTCAAGACGTGCAAGAGATGGAAAGTTCATTGATCAATTAGGTACTTACAATCCTATGCTACCAAAAGATAGTCCGGACAGAGTAAAGATTGATGTTGAAAAAGCAAAAGACTGGATGGCAAAAGGCGCACAACCTTCTGACAGAGTAACTATATTTTTAAGTAATTTAAATTTAGTTGAAAAACCAGTTATAACTGAAAAAACAAAAAAACATTTACCTAAGAAAAAGACTCAAGAAAGATTAGCAGCTGCTAAAGAAAAAGAAGAAGGTTCTAAAGCAGAAGCAGAAGCACCAGCAGAAGCACCAGCAGAAGCAGAAGCACCAGCAGAAGCAGAAGCACCAGCAGAAGCAGAAGCACCAGCAGAAGCAGAAGCACCAGCAGAAGCACCAGCA
>JBJKYR010000003.1:0-18946 GCA_045560945.1 Alphaproteobacteria bacterium
CAAACTATTGCAAGAATTCAATATGAAAAATTGAATAAATCATCATCTATGCTATATGGTAAAAAAATAAATTCAAATTACCAAAATCAACAACTTGCATTGAGTAAACACTTTTATTGATCATCATGAAAAAAATACTTATAATAAATGGTCCAAATCTTAACTTACTTGGTAACAGAGAGAAAAATTTTTATGGTGATACATCTTTAGAAAGAATTAAATCATTATGCGCTGATGAATGTAAGAAGAATGAAATTGAGTCAGAGTTTTTCCAAAGTAATCATGAGGGTGAAATAATAGAAAAAATTCATTCTGTACAAAATGGTTTTGAGGGAATTATAATTAATCCCGCAGCTTATACTCACACTTCAATAGCTTTATTAGATGCATTAAGAGCAACTAGCAAACCAAAGATCGAGGTTCATATATCAAATATATATGCCAGAGAAGATTACAGAAGAAAAAGTCTAACCTCTGAAGCAGTTAATGGAATAATTTGTGGCTTTGGAGAAAATGGCTATATACTAGCAATTGAAGCAATGAAAAAATTAATTTATAGTAAAGATTAATGACTAAAATAGATAAAACTGACATTGAAAATATTAAATTAATAATAAAGGAAACTAAAATAGGCAATGTATCAAATTTTAAGATCAAGAAAGGTGATTACGAAATTGAAATATCATCTCAGCTTTTAAATACTCCGAATATAATTCCAGAAGTAAAATCACAAAGTTTAGAAAAAAATTCTGAAGAAGTAAATAAAGTAGAAATTATTAATGAAGAAAATATTGTTAAATCTCCTATGGTTGGAGTTGCGTACCTCTCAGCTGATCCTGATTCTCCTCCATATGTTAAAGTAGGGCAACATGTTAAGGCAGGAGATATACTTTTATTAATAGAAGCAATGAAAACTTTTAACGAAATAAAAGCTCCTAAATCAGGTGTTATTAAAAAAATAGTTGCATTAAATAGTCAACCCGTAGAATTCGGAGATCATTTAATAATTTTTGAATAATGTTCAAAAAAATTTTAATCGCTAATAGAGGCGAAATTGCACTAAGAGTTTTAAGAGCGTGCAGAGAACTTGGGATAAAAACTGTAGCAATTCATTCAGACACAGATGAAAGTGCAATGCATGTTAAGATGGCAGATGAAAGCATATGTGTTGGACCAGCATCAGCTCAATCAAGCTATTTAAATATACCTGCAATTATTACAGCTGCTACTTTAACAAATGTTGATGGAATTCATCCAGGATATGGCTTTTTAAGCGAAAACCAGAGATTTGCTGAAATTATAGAGGAACACAATATAAAATTTATAGGACCTCATTCTAGTCACATTAAAATTATGGGGAATAAAATTGATGCTAAGAAAATAATGGATGAAAATCAAGTTCCTACAGTACCTGGATTAAATGACATATCAGATAGAAAAGCAATTGAAGAGTTTATTAAAAATGTTGATCTTCCAATTATAGTTAAGGCTGCAAGTGGTGGTGGCGGAAAAGGTATGAGAGTTATTACAAGCGCAGAAGAAATTAACAATGCTATAAATTCAGCAAAGGCAGAAGCTAAAAAATCTTTTAATGATGATAATGTTTATTTAGAAAAATTTCTCAAAAATCCAAAGCACATCGAAATTCAAATACTTGCAGATGCTCATGGAAATATAATTACTTTAGGTGAACGTGACTGCTCAATACAAAGAAAACATCAAAAGCTTATAGAAGAAAGCCCAAGTGAACTTTTAACAAATGAAAAAAGAAAAGAGATTAGTGATCTTTGCAAAAAAGCAGTCTCATCTATTGGCTATGAAGGAGTTGGAACACTAGAATTTCTTTATGAAAATAATAATTTTTATTTCATGGAGATGAATACAAGATTACAAGTAGAACATCCAGTAACAGAAATGGTAACTGGTATAGATTTAGTAAAACAACAAATTTTAGCTGCTTCAGGTGAAAAACTCACAATTTCTCAAAATGACATAAATTTTAAAGGTCATGCAATTGAATGCAGAATTAATGCTGAACATCCAGAAAGTTTTATTCCTTCACCAGGGAAGATTACCCAATATCATCAACCAGGAGGTCTAGGTGTAAGAGTTGAATCAGCTGTTTATCAAGGATACTCTGTACCACCTCATTATGACAGTATGATTGGCAAGCTTATTACTTATGCAGATAATCGTAAAGAATGCATTGCAAGAATGAACAGAGCTTTAGAAGAGTATATAATTATGGGAATTAATACAAATATTCAACTTCATCAAAAAATAATAATGAGTAAAGAGTTTCAATCTGGAAAATATGACATAAACTTTATGTCAACTTTCAATTGAATAAAATAATTCCACATCAAAACTTAATTAAATTTTATAAAAAAGGCCTCTTCCCTATGGCAGAAAAACTATCAAGTGAAGTTGTTAATCTTTATCAGCCAAAAAAACGTTTTTTAATTCCAATAAATAATTTTCATGTGCCAAAAAAATTATTTAAATTATTTAAAAAAAATAATTATATATATAGGGTAAATAATAATTTTGAAAAAGTTATTTCTCAATGCCAAATTGTGAATAGAAAAGATAATGGAACTTGGATAAATGATATTATTCTGAATACTTACATTAATTTATATCGCTATAATTTCTGTCATAGTGTTGAATGTTATGATGAAAATAAATTAGTTGGAGGGTTATATGGAGTCCATATTGGTAGCTGTTTCTTTGGAGAAAGTATGTTTAGTAATGTATCTAATGCAAGTAAATTCTGTTTACTTTATTTAATTGCTATTCTTAAAAAGAACTTATTTTCAATTCTTGACTCTCAATTTTACAATAAGCACTTAATTCAATTTGGAGCTTATGAAATTAATAATAAAAATTACCTTGAGAAACTGAAAAATGGAGTTTCTAATGAGAGAAGTTTTATTTTTATTGAAGATTTTCAGGAAGTTTTATCATTACTACATCCTAATAGCCACAAATCATAAATAGGGTGTTCTAAAGGAGTCACTTCTGGTGAGGAAGAAATCATCCAACCTTTATAAATAGATTTGTCTATATTCTTAAAATTATCTTTTACATTTATTAAGACATAATCTTCAGAAATCTCATCTGGAGGCTCAGTAAAACATGCGTAAACTTCAATATTAAGTGTTTCTATTTCATCAGAACTATTAACTGAAATAGTTTTTTCAAAAAGTTGGTTTGAAATTTTGTCTAGTAATTTAAATTTAGCATAATTCATCTGCAAAGGTTCTGAAAATAATTGATTAGAAAAAAATAATACTAATAAAAAAATTTTAAGGAGACCAAGATTCATAATCGGCCTTGATCTGATCAGGTTTATAATCTTTTGATAGTGGATTTGAGGGTGGAAAATGAGCATCTTTAGTGCCAGTCATGTTTGGTTTATGATCTTTCTGCCATTTATATTTATGCGAATAATTAATAGGTGGTTCATCAATAGATTTATGAAGCCATGCATGCCAATGAGGCGGTATTTTAGAAGCCTCAATTTCACCTTTAAAAATTACCCATCTCTTAGCTTTTAAATCATTGTGATTTTCACTATTAGTATAGTATTTATTACCGATTTCGTCAGTACCAACTATTTTACCATATAGCCAAGTATATATTGTGGTGCCAATACTCATACTACGTCTATACGTTTATTTATTAAAGTTTCCAATTAATTTTTTTACCTGCAAAAAAATTTTTAATCTTTATATTTCCTTCTTCAGTATATTCTGGAACTTCAGTCTCTGTTTTATTTAACGTTAATATCTGTGAATTAATATCTAAACCATAAAACTGAGGTCCATTTATTGAGGAAAATTTTTCTAAGTTATGCAAAGCATGCTCTTCCTCAAAAATATTAGCATATAACTCTAAAGAACATGGGGATGAAAATATTCCTGCTTTAAGAGATTCATGCTGTATTTTATCTTTTGTGAGATGAGGGGCTGAGTCTGTTCCTAAAAAAAATTTATCATTATCAAAACAAGCAGCTTTTCTTAATGACAATAGATCTTCTTCATTCTTCACTACAGGCATACAATAATGATGAGGGTTAATTTTTTCATTTTTAAACACGTCATCTTTTGTGAGTAACATATGATGAGGTGTAATAGTGCCACCTATGTTCTTATTTACGTTAACAAAATCAACACCATATGAGCTTGAAACATGTTCTAAGACAATTTTCAAATCTTTAAAAGTATTTCTTATTTGGAATAGCTCTTCATCTATAAAATATTTTTCTCTATCAAAAATATCAATATCATCTCTATTTAATTCACCATGTATTAGTAATACACGATTTTCTTTTTCTAAAATTTCAAAAATATTATAGATTTTTTTAATATCATTTACACCATGCTGAGAATTTGTAGTAGCGTTATTAGGATATAATTTACCTCCAACAAAAATATTGTTTTGAAGCGCGAACGTAAAATCATTAAGATTCAAACTATCAGTTAAATAACAAGGTATTAAAGCTTCAAAATTTTCATTATAAGAATTACTCTCAATTAATTTTTTATAAGCACTGGCTTGATCTGATGAAGTTATTGGATTTGATGTATTAGGCATTGCTATACATCTTCTGTTTACTCGAGAAGAATATTTTGTAACTACTTTCAGCATTTCATCTTCTCTAAAATGAACATGCCAGTCATCAGGTTGAATAATTTTAATTGAAGTTGTCATCTATAATTTTCTCACATGTTTGAAGTACTGTTTCTGGTTTGATTGAATTCATATATGATTTTTTTTCATCAATTTTTAAGGATTTAAAGTGATCGAGACTTTCTTCAGTCCTGATTACTATATCATCAATTCCATATGGGCCGTAAATTTTATCATTCGTTGGTCCAAATAAAGATATTACTCTCAGTTTGTTTGCAACAGCTAAATGCATTAAACCTGAATCATTACCAATAAATATATTGCTTTTTTGCATATAGGCAGAGGTTAAAGTTAAATTATATCCAAATAAATCAATTATTAACTCCTCATTAATACCTTTAATAAGTTTATTATAAAATTTATTTTTTTCTTCCAAAGATCCAACTAAAATAAATTTAATGTTATTATATTTATTTAATAGGAGTTTCATAATTGTATTAAAATTATCTGAAGACCATACTTTTGGAGACCAATTTCCACCTGGAAAAATAACAATATGTTTAAATGATCTATCTAAATCATAGTCTGCTTTATTTTTTTCATCATCACTAATTGGTATAAATAAGTTTGAACAATTAAAACCAAAAGATGAGTTTAGCTGTTCAATATGATGAATATTTTGATGTTTTTTAAAGATATATTTTTTGTTATTTCTTAATAAATAAGAGATAGCTGAAGATCTAAAATCAACCACAATATCCCACTTTGTTTTGAATGTTTTTTGAAATATTTCAAACCAATGAAGGTTAAATTTTCTTTTTTGAAAAACAATAATATTTTCTATATTCTTATAATTTTTTAAAAGGGGTGCTGCTGTTTGGCCAACAACAAAAGTAAGTTTTGCGTCCTTATTTTGATCCACAAAGTAATTAATGACACCTGAAGATAAAATCGTATCACCAATTAAGTTTGAACAAATAAATAAAATTTTCACAGGAATTTCATTACAATTTAATATTTAGTATATATATCTTATAATATGACTGTGCCATACTTTTATAGAAACGATAATTCTAGATTTTTATCCGTTGAAGGTAAGGATAGTTCTGATTTTCTTCAAAACTTAATTACAAATGATATTAATAAGTGCACAAAAGAGAATATTATATATTCTTGCTTGCTTACACCTCAAGGAAAATTTATTGCTGATTTTTTTATTTTTAAGAAAGATGATAATTATATAATAGAAACCCATTCTTTGTTTTATGAAACATTATTAAAAAAACTAAAACTGTATAAACTTAGATCGAAAATACTTATAAATGAAATTACAAATTTATGTTCATATTCAGTTTTTAGTGAGTTAAATAATTATATGAATTTTATTATTTTCTGTGCTGACCCAAGAAGTAACAAAATTGGAAATAAATTAATTTGTAAATCAGAAGACTCTGAAATATTAAAAAATGTTAAAGAAATTGATGAAAAAAAATATCATGAAATCTTAATTCGAAATACAGTTCCTCTTTCACATTTTGATTTAAAAGAAAATAAATCCTTGCTATTAGAAAATAATTTTGAAAACCTAAATGCAATATCATGGGATAAAGGTTGTTACGTTGGCCAAGAACTTACAGCAAGAATGAAATATAGAGCCTTATTAAAAAAAAGAATTTATAGTTTAGCTGTTAAGGATGGCACTCCTCAAATTGAACAAGCAATAAAAGATGATGAAAATGATTATGGAAAAATTATAAATGTAGAAAATAGCTCTATACTAGCAATGCTAAATATAGAATTAGCTGAAAGCAAAATAAATGAACATCAAAAAATAAAAACTAATGATGGTTTAGTTTTAGAATTTATTGTTTAAAAAGTTTCTTTGATGCAAAAATAATTGGCAATATAAATAAAAGTATAATGAGAATAGGAAAAAATATTGAATTTACACCATAATTATTCGCTACTATTCCTAATGTTGCTGGAGCTCCCATAAAAGTACCATAAACTGCAATAGACACAATTGCTATAGCAGCTCCACTATCTATTCCTTTTGCTTTACCAGCTAAACTATAAGCAATAGGAATAATTGCTGAAGTGCCAATTCCAAGTAATGCAAAACCACATACAGCAGCAAGAATATTGTCAAAAGTATATAATATGAATAGACTAATTATTGAAGTTAAAGAAAGAATGGTTAAAAAATTGTAAACACCTATTCTATCTCGTATCCAATCACCACTTAGTCTTCCAATTACCATAAAAATATTAAAACTAACTGTTGCTAAGCCAATTAAAAAACCATCAACCTTAATAAAATCTCTCATATAAAGTGCACCCCAGGCATCAACACTTCCTTCTGTAAGAGCATTAACCATAGAAATTAATGCTAGTAAGAAAATTAATAAAGGCCATATAAAAAATATATTTGTTTTATTTTTAGAATTTTCAATACGATCTATGTGCAGCCTTAAAACAATAAATATATTTAAAGGTAAAAGTATTATTACGTAAACTATAACATTATTTAAAAAACTTATATTCCATTCCAAAAACAAACTTGTTGTAATTGACCCTATTAACACTCCCAAGCTCCAAAAAGCATGAAAGCCAGACATCATTGATTTTTTTTCTCTTTTTTCAAGATTAGATGCATATAGATTACAACTTATTTCAAAACTTCCATAACAGAGCCCAAAAATAAATGAAAAAATCATAAAAATTAGCAAAGAAGGAATAAAGGGAGTTGGTAACCATAAAAGAGCTTGTAAAATGCTAGTATATAAAAGAACTGTTCTAGCAGAACTCATTTTGATAATATTATTAGCAAATACCATGGCAATAATTGAACCAATTGCAAATGTTGCCATTACCAATCCAATGCCAAAATAATCGGTATTAATTTGATCTTTAATTGTAGGAATTCTAATAGTCCACAAACCTACAAAAAAGGCCATTATAAAAAATAATAACCTAGTAGCCATTATATCATTTATAATTTTCATAATCTCAGAGATTTAATTAATGAAAGTATTTTTGATAAAATTGATTAAGATCTTTAGAAGCTACTCTTTCCTGACTCATTGAGTCACGATCTCTAACAGTTACTGAATCATCATCAAGTGTTTCAAAATCAACAGTAATGCAGATAGGAGTTCCAATTTCATCGTGCCGTCTATAATTTTTTCCAATATTTCCTGAATTCTCTAATATAACTCTTCCCATTCCAAGATTTTGTAATTCATTTTTTATTGCTTTTGCTTTTGAAACAATTTGTTCATTATTTTTTTTCAAAGGAATGACAGCTGCTTTTATAGGAGATAAATGTGGTTTTAATTTCAATACTGTTCGCGTATTATCATCATCTAATGTTTCTATAGTATAAGCTTCATTTAAAATAGCGAGCAAACCTCTGTCAACTCCAGCTGAAGGCTCAATTACATAGGGTATATAGGAAGTTTTTTCTTCTAAATTTTGCACCCCTAATTTTGTTATAGAATTTTCATTTTTTTTAACATCTGAACTAATGTTATAATCTTTTTGATTTTTAGTATGTGAGGCTAAATCAAAATCAGTTCTGTTTGCAATTCCTTCAAGCTCCTCTTTCCCGTGAGGAAATTCATACATAATATCTACAGTTGCTTTTGAATAATGTGATAATTCACTCTCTTCTACTTCCATAGGATATAAATTTTTTTTACTAATACCCTGTGTTTCCCACCATTCAATTCTTTTATCTACCCAATATTTATGCCATTCATCATCAGATCCTGGTTTTACAAAAAACTCCAGCTCCATTTGCTCAAACTCTCTAACTCTAAATATAAAATTTCTTGGGGTAATTTCATTTCTAAATGCTTTACCAATTTGAGCAATACCAAATGGAACTACTCTGCTCGTTGAGTCAGTAATATTCTTAAAGTTAGTAAAAATTTGCTGACATGTCTCTGGTCGTAAATAGGCAAAAGAAGAACCGTCATCAACAGGTCCAATTGCTGTTTTAAACATTAGATTAAATGGTCTAGCCTCAGTTAAATCTTTTGACTTACAATCAGGACATTCATTGTTTTCTATTTGATCAGCTCTAAACCTAGCTTTACACTTTTTACAATCAACCAATGGATCGGAAAATGTATCTTCATGACCTGATTGTTGAAATACAACAGGGGCACTTAAAATTGATGCATCTAATCCTTCAATGTCATCTCTCTCATAAACCATAGACTTCCACCAAGCCTGCTTTAAATTATTTTTTAATTCCACTCCCATAGGACCGTAATCATACAATCCTTTAATACCACCGTAGATGTCATTAGATTGAAAAATAAAACCTCTTCTTTTACATAAAGAGACTAATTCCTCCATTGAGCTTGCAGTCATTTATTCCTTTGGTTTGTATTCTTTTGTTTTTGGGTCTTTTTCTAAATCAATTGTTGTTTCGTTTTGATTCTTAGTATTCGATTTACTTATTCTGCCTGTAAGAATTTTAAAAAATAAAAGAACAAATAATATTACTATAATTAAGACAATAATTTTCATTATAAACCATATCTAGACCACATTATCATTTCTTCCAGTCTATTAAAAATATCATTGTTATTTATAGAAGATGAAAGTCGTTTTTGTAAAAAAGATTTTTTTTGATCAATAATTTTAATTTTAGCTTTTTTCCCAAATTTTTCTTTAATAATTTGATTTATTGAGCCAATTCCATCAGCTAACCCTAGTTCAACACCTTTTTTTCCTACCCAAAATAATCCTGAAAATATTTCATCTTCTGAAGAACTTAATAGTTTTGAGCCTCTTCTATTTTTTACATACTCAATAAAATTTTCATGAATTTGCTCCTGAATATTTTTTAATCTATCAATATCTTCTTTTTTTTCTTCCTTAAAAGGATCAAGAAAACTTTTGCTTTTTCCTGAAGTATAAACTCTTCTTTCAATTCCAATTTTTTTAATTAAATCAACAAATCCAAATCCTGGCGAAATCACTCCTATTGATCCGACTATTGAGTTTAGATCTAAATAAATTTCATCTGCAGCGCATGCTAGCCAGTATCCACCTGATGCCGCAACATCTTCAACAAAAGCATATACTTTTTTATTTTTTTCTTTTGATAAATTAATTATTTTCTCAGCAATTAAAGATGATTGTGTAGGAGATCCACCAGGTGAATTAATAATTAAAGCAACTGCTGGTGATTTTTTATCTGCAAAAAGTTTATCAATTAATTTTTCAATTCCTGTTATGGTTAACCCAGATCTAGCTATACCCGCTTGACCAATTACACCAGATAATCTTAAAGTTGGAATATTGATATCTTTTGAAAAAAATCTCTTAAACACAGGGCTTAATAACAAAAGTTGATCTTTACTTAAAGGTTAAAAGTGTTCAATTAATTGAATTTTAGATAAAAAAGTTTATCAACCTAAATATTATCTACTAATTAAATAAAATTTAACTATATTTCGTTTATGGCTGAAATCATTCCAATACACCAACATAAAGAAGATTTTAATGACTGTATAAAAAATTTATCAGAATTATGTAAAGAAGATTTAACCTCAATTAATACCTTGATATTAGAAAAATTAGATAGTTCAGTACCTTTAATTCAAGAGATAGGTAAATATCTTATTTTATCAGGAGGCAAAAGACTAAGACCGCTTTTAACAACTTCTTGCTTTCATATTCTAAATAATGAATCAGCTAATAAGTTAAACCATATAGGATTAGCAGCTGCTGTTGAATTTATACATGCCGCAACACTACTTCATGATGATGTTGTTGATTTAAGCAAAGATAGAAGAGGTAACCTGACAGCAAATGAAGTCTGGGGTAATAAAACAAGTGTTTTAGTTGGTGATTTTCTTTTTAGTAGATCGTTTCAATTAATGACTAAATACGGGACAATGAAGACCTTAAAGATTTTATCAGATACTAGTGTAATTATTTCAGAAGGTGAAGTTCTAGAAATAAGTAATGATAATAACTTAGAAATGAATGAAGACACCTATTTTGAAGTGATTAATGGAAAAACTGCTTCTTTATTCAGTGCAGCATGTCAAGTTGGTGGATTAAGTGGAGGTGCGAAAGAAAATCAACACCAAGCATTAAAATCTTTTGGCGCAAATTTTGGTATGGCTTTTCAACTAATTGATGATGCAATAGATTATTCATCAAACTTAAAAACAATGGGTAAAAATATAGGCGATGACTTTAAAGAAGGTAAAATTACGTTACCAATTATACTTGCATATGGAAGATCAAATAAAAAAGAAAAAGATTTTTTACAAAAAGTTTTTAAAGAAGTAGATGGGAATGAAAATAATTTTTTTTTAGTGCAAGAATTATTAATAAAATATAATTGTATAGAAGATACGTTAATTAGAGCCAATCATTTTGCAGAAGTTGCGATAGATTCATTAAGTATCTTTCCTGATAATGAGTATAAAAAAGCTTTAATCAAATTAATTAAAACAAGTATAAATAGGCTTAACTAACTCTTAATATTGCTCATAAGATTTGACTTCTATAATTTTTGAACCAAATTTTTTATTAATTTCTAGTTTAACTGCAGATCTTTTATCATTAGTAAAATATACTGATCTCGCAAGTTCAATAAATTTCTGATCAAAAATTTTATTTCGCTCACAATCTCGAATATCATCTTCAATTACCCATAATTTAGAATTAATAGCGATTAAAGAATCTAAGTGTGGCTGAATATCATTCCTGTTAACGTGATCATCTAAAGTTTTATTCAATAGCGATAACTCCTCTTTAACTAATTTAATTTTTTCACTATCTTTAATATTAAGATTTTTAATGTGTAAGATAGAAATCTTATCCACTAACTCTCCTAATGAAACGGGTGTCTTAATAATCATTAACTTCTATTGTATATATCTTCAAAACGCTTAATATCATTTTCATCTAATTTGTCACCAAACCACATCTCAATTACTATTAAGTTTTCTGATCCTAGATTAGCAAGCCTATGTTTAGATCCTCTAGGAATAAAGATATTATCATTTTCTTTTAAATTATGGATTTTCTCACCTATGATAATCTCAGCAAAACCAGAAGCAATTAACCAATGCTCAGAGCGATGCTCATGGCTTTGTAATGAAAGTTTACCACCAGGATGCACTATAATTTTTTTTACTTTATATTTTTCACCTTCATCAATAATTTCAAAGGAGCCCCAAGGCTTATTAACAATACTTTTCATTATGAAACTGTAATATATATTATATAAATAAAATCAAAATGATAAAAATAGCTCCTTCAATTCTTGCTGCTGATTTAATGAATATGAAAGAAGAAATTGAGTTAGTTGATAATTATGGAGCAGAATATATTCATATTGATGTCATGGACGGTCAATATGTTGAAAATATAGCTTTTGGACCTAATATTGTAAAATCACTAAGGCCTATAACTAAAAAAATACTTGATGTGCACTTAATGATTACTCCAGTTGCAAAATATATAGATTCTTTCATTAAAGCTGGCGCTGATATTATTAGTTTTCATCCTGATGCAGACAAAAATACTCAAGATATAATTAAGCAAATTAAATCTAATAATTGCAAAGTAGGTATCGCAGTTCATCCAAAAATAAATATTAGTGATATTGAAATATTTTTAGATGATATTGATTGTGTTATTGTAATGACTGTTGTTCCTGGATTTGGTGGTCAAAAATTTATGCATTCTGAAGTTAAAAAAATTACTGAATTGGATAATATTAAAAAACAAAAAAACCTTAAATTTGAAATTGAAGTTGATGGAGGAATAAATCATGAAACTGGTAAAATATGTAGAGAAAAAAATGCTAATGTTTTAGTAGCTGGCTCTTATATTTTTTCTAGTGGAAAAGAAAATTATAAAAAAATGATTAACTCTTTAAGATAATGGATTGGGATAAATTAAAATCTTTTTATGAAATTGCAATTTCAAAAAGTATTTCAAAGGCAAGTGCTAAATTAAATATTAGTCAATCAGCTCTTAGTAGACAAATTCAAGACCTAGAGTATGATTTAAAAACCCCATTATTCATTCGTCATCAAAAAGGAGTAAGATTAACAGAGCAGGGAGAAAATTTATTTAATACTGTAAATCAAATAAATAGCTCAGTATCAAGTTTTGAAAAAAAACTAATAGATAAAAAAACTAAACCTGTAGGAAAATTTACAATAAGCACAACAGTAGGTTTTGGATCGACATGGCTTACTCCTAGAATTACAAAATTTACTGACCAATTTCCTGAAATGGAAGTTAGTTTAATCATGTCTGATGAAGAAGTAGATTTATCAAGTAGGATAGCTGATGTTGCTGTTAGGGTCAAAAAGCCCACTCAAGCAAATTTAATTTTTAAAAAATTTGTTAACTTCCATAATCACATTTATGGGTCATCCGATTATTTACAATCAACAGGTATACCAAGAAATATTAATGATCTTGATAAACACAGTCTAATATGTTTTGGCTCAGGGTTACCTTCCCCTATATCAAATATAGATTGGATTTTAAAATTAGGAAAGGATGGCATAAAAAGAAAACCTAAATTTAGAGTTAATAGTATTTATGGAATGTCTTTGGCAGTCGAAAAAGGTGCTGGTTTAGCTTCACTTCCTGATTACATGGTTGCTGATAAGCCTCATTTAGTTAGAGTTCTTCCAAATGTTGAAGGTCCATCTTATCAAACATATTTTGTCTATACAGAAGCATTCAAAAATGATCGAAGATTAGAGGTATTTAGAGATTTTTTATTTAACGAAGCTAAAGATTGGCATTATTAGTCTTTGACTTAATAAAAAGAATTTGTATAAACCTTGCTAAATATGGGATATCCAAAAAAACACCGTGGTCGTCGTAAAAGAGGCTCTAAATATAGACGCAATAAAAGACGCCAAAAGAAGAAATAACCATCTTTAATCTTTTTCTTTTCTAATCTATTATAGTCTCCAACTGAGGAGAATCTATGACAATTTTTATCCCTATTGAGGAGAACAAAGCTAAAGGAAAAGTAAAAAAAGTTTTTGATAATATTAAAAAAGAGAGAAAAATAAAAGCTATTCCAAATTTCTGGAAAACAATAGCTAATGATCCTGATACTTTAGAGAGAACTTGGAACTCCCTTAAGGATATTATGAAAAAAGGTGCTCTAGACCCGCTAACGAAAGAAATGGTTTATATGGCAGTATCGATGACTAACAGTTGTGAATACTGTATTAGATCACACACTGCAGCAGCTAAAAAAAAAGGAATGTCAGATAAAATGTTAAAAGAATTAATTGCAGTTGTTGGTATGGCTAATGAAACTAATAGGCTTGTTGAATCCTATCAAGTTGAAGTTGATGAGTTTCTAAAGTAATATAAATATTATTTAATTTATTGAAATCTATCATATATAAATATTAATGTTTAAATTTTTCACAAATCCAAAATGGTATGTTTGGGCATACGTTGGCTCTGTAGTTATTCTAACTTCAATTTGGGTCCAAGTACAAATAGATGTCCTAATTAATGAATGGTTTGGTGAATTTTACGACATGATTCAAAAAGCACTAGGAACTCCTAATGCTATTACAATGCAAGAATATATGGGATCGCTTGCTAGCTTTGCAAAACTTGCTGTCCTTTCTATTGTATTAGGTTTAGCAATATCTTTCCTCACTTCACATTTTCTATTTCGTTGGAGAACAGCAATGGTTGAATGGTATCATAGTGTTTACGATAAAGCTCGAACTATAGAAGGTGCGAGCCAAAGGGTTCAAGAAGATACAATTAAATTTAGTAGAATTATGGAAGGCTTGGGAACAAGCTTTATAGAATCTATTTTAGTCTTGATTGAATTTTTTCCATTATTAATGACACTCTCTATTGGAATTCCAATTTTGTGGTTTGGTGAATGGCAGTATGGTTTAGTATCTGGAGCGTTTATTTGGGCTGTTGGAGGAACTATCTTAATGATTATCTTAGCATGGGTTTTAAGGTTAGTTGGAATTGAATATGATCTTCAAAAAAAAGAAGCTGCTTACAGAAAAATATTAGTTATTGCAGAAGATGATGGAGGTATTAGACCCAAAACTTTAGATGAACTTTTTCATGGAGTAAGACAAATACATTTCAAAAGTTATTTGTATTATCTATATTTTAGTATTGGAAGATTAGCATATCTGCAAGCTAATGTTCTTGCGGCCTATATCTTTCTAGCGCCTGCAATTGTTGCTGGAGTCATGACCTTGGGGGTAATGCAGCAAATAATTCGTGCATTTGGAAGAGTAGAAGGATCTTTACAATATCTCTTCAGAGCATGGCCGACTATTATAGAATTGGCGAGTGTTTACAAACGTTTAAGAGAGTTTGAAAGTAAAATTGAAATCAATATGAAAGAAGAAAACTTGGAGTCATCTTCTGAATGATATTTCTAATTTTTATCTTAATTCCTATAATTGAAATAAGTATCTTCATTACTGTTGGATCGAATATTGGTATTTTAAATACAATTGCAGTTATTTTGCTTACCGCTTTAGTAGGTATTTTTTTAGTTAGAAAAAGAGGACTAAGTTTACTTTTTAATGCTCGTCAAAATATGTCTGAAGGAGTAATGCCAACTAATGAAATTAAAGGGGGTATTTTTTTACTCATTTCAGGATTATTGCTAATTACTCCTGGTTTTTTTACTGATTGCGTTGGTTTTGCAGTCTTCTTAAAACCAGTTCAAGATATTATTGCACTAAGAGCAAAAAACTATTTTGTCTCAAGAACTAGACGTTACTAAAGTATCTATTTGCCCAACTAAATCTAAAAGAGCAATTACTTGTTTATTATTTGATGGATTATCAATTCTTTTCAGAGGTGGCATAACATTATTCCATTCTTCTATATTATCAGCAATTGAGTAATAGGCTTTTAATAAACTAATTTGTTCATGGCTGCTTAACACATTACGAATATTTTCAATTAAGGTTTGAAGACCATCAAAATTATCTATTTCTTTTTCTCTTTTAAAATTGTGAATAATAAAACTTAACAATCTAGCAGTAATATTTGCATCTCCAGTAATTGCTCCTGCCCCTCCTCTTTTAGTAGTATGAAGGGCCATTGCGCCATTGCCACAAAAGACAGCAAAGTTATTAAAATATTTTATTGTTTTTAGCATATTATCCATATTACCTGTGGAGTCTTTTAGACCCACAACATTATTGGGATATAATTTTAGTAAATTTTCAATAATATTAAAGTTTATAGTAACTCCAGAATGTTGAGGAATATTATATAGTAAAAATTTAAAATTATTATCACCTGTTTGTTCTATAATATTTCGATAATAAGAAATTACTCCATCATCAGTGACACTCTTAAAATAAAATGGAGGTATAAGTAAAGACGCCTTTGCTCCAATTTGAGCGCTAAAATTTGTTAATTCCATTGCATCTTCTAAAGATGCTGCTCCACTTCCTATTAGGAGATTACTAGCATCAATACGATTTTCTAATAAAAATTCTATACTATGCATTTTTTGTTTAATAGAAAAACTACTAGCTTCTCCATTCGTTCCAAAAATAGTCAAACCGTCTAAGCCTTTTTGCATTAATGATTGGCAGTGTCGAAGATGAAGGTTGTTGTTAATAGACAGATTATTATCAAGTGGTGTTAAAACAGCACAATAGGCTCCAGAAATTTTAAACATAAGCAATCAATAGAATAATTCCGAGTATAATTCTATATATTATAAAAATATTAAAGTTAGCTTTTTTAATAAACCTCATGAGAAATATAATTGATAATAATGCTGCAATAAAAGCTACTAAGGTTGCAGAAAATGAGTGGTAAAAATTAACTGCTACCTTCTCTTCGTTAAATACATTGATCAAAGATAATGTCATTGATGCAAGTATGATAGGTATAGATAGTAACATTGAGAACCTAGCAGCGTTAAGTCTATCAAAACCTAAAAAACGAGCAGCGGTTATAGTCACTCCTGCCCTGCTTGCCCCTGGGATAAAAGCTAGTACTTGAAATAATCCTACTAGAAGTGCTTCAGTGTAGGTTATATTTTGCCAACTTTTAGATTCAATTCTAATTTTATCAGCAAAGAATAAAATAATGGCAAATACAATACTTGAAATAGCAATTAGTTGAATACTTCTAAAATACAGACTGACATAATCATAAATAAAGTATCCTAATAATATTGCCGGAAGAGTTGATATAAAAATTTTAAAAATAATTTGATCTTCAAAGATTCTAAATTGAAATAAGTTTAATAATAAATAATAAATATCTTTTCTTAAATATACAATTACAGCAAATAACGTTCCAAAATGTACGGCAATATCAGTAAATAAACCTTGATCTTCCCATTTAGTTAATTTTCCAAATAATACCAAGTGCCCCGATGAACTAATCGGCAAAAATTCTGTGATACCCTGGATTATACCTATTAAAAAGTATTGTAACTCAAACATTAATCATAAATAATTTTTGCTAAGGCAGCACCAGTAGGAAGAGGTTCAGCATTTTTATTAGAAAAGTATTGTTCTAAAAACTGCAAATATTTATTGTAATCCTTAAGAATAACTATTTTTTTATCTTTATCTTCATCATCATTTTCTTCTAATTTACTAAACTCCGTATCTACATAATTCATAGCCTCCGGTATTGTGGTGAAAGGTCGATCTTGATTAATAACTAATCTGTCATGAAGTTCACGGTGAACCATCTTAAAATCTTCTGAAGAGAGTATTTGAGGACTTTCATCAAATATAAGTCGTTTTAACATAAAATTAGCACGAGGATCTTTGATGCCAAGAGCAATTTTGTATTTTTCTTCCCAAGTATCTTTTTCATGAAATTGTGCTAGATCAGCCGCTTGTCCAAATTGAGTAAAAAGATTAGCTTTACTCTCAGGAAAAATATTATCTTGTGATGATTCTTCTTCTTTTTCAATTTGCCTATCTATTTCCATTAATTTAAATTTATCTGCAAGAGATTTATTTTTATACACCTTCTTTGCTCTTTCATTTAATAGTTCTGCCCCAATCTCATTATAGGGTTCATAATTAATAGCAATTTTACCAGGCAATAAAATTGGATGTTGGTTGCAAATTACATAACGATTTTTCTTTTTTATTAATTTCTTAAATTCTTCTGTATTACATTCGATAAGAGGTTCTGGATCATGTGCTAAATCAATTGTGTGAAACCAACCACTGTATTGTGATTCACATACCATAGATAGTGCTTGCAGTTTTACTCTGCCTGCAAAACTTGTCATATAACAAAAACCTTTATTAGAACTTACATAATCAATGGCTTTTTCTTTATTCATCGACATTTGTAATTGATCCCAGTTATCTTTATCACTTTGTTGAATAAATTTAGTTAGTGCAATCGATGTTCTTACATCACTTAAAGCATCATGGGCAAATTCGATGGGTAAGTTATTAAGTTCAGCTAACTTTTCTAATTTAAAACTTGGATTTCCTCTTGCGGTTAAAGGTGTTTTCATACTACTTGGATTAAGGGCATATAAAGCTCTTGCTAAACTTAAGGTATCCCCCCTACTCTTTCTTGTAATGTAAGGAAAAAATAAATTATTAAATAAATTGTATTCTAAAACAGACTCATCAAAATCAATAATATTATGACCAATAAATATTGGTTCTTCCGAATCTTTTTTCCAATCATCAAAAGTGGAATTAATTTTTTTCATTAATTCATAGGAAGATTGATCAGCATGAAGTGCTTCCCTAATTCCATTTAGTGTAGTTAACAACGCACCCGGTTGGGATATAATTGAAGTACGCGGTCGACAAAATTCATTAATATTTTGGTTTGTCTCCTGAAAATTTTCATCTGTTACAATTGCTGCAATTTGCATGATTTGCTCCCACTTCGGCGTGGTGCCAAAAGCACTAGGGCTTTCTTTTTTTCCTCTTCCTGTTGTCTCTAGATCATAAAATATATATTTTTTTGCCATATATTTCCTTTTTACTTTATTGTTTTGAATTTGAAATATTAAAGATTCTTAATATTTAATTTTTTTGGCAAGAAACAATCATATTTACTAAAAATAAATTTCAATAACTTATAGATGTTATAATTGTTCATATGAGTGAAATTACTGATGTTAAAGGTTTATTGATAGATTTAGAAGGAGTTCTGTACAGTGATAATAAATTGATTTCAGGATCTATTGAAGCCATTAAAGAATTTAGAAAAAATAATTTAAAATTACGATTTTTAACAAATACAACAACTACGCCGAGAAATCTAATATTCAATAAACTTC
>JBJKYR010000004.1:0-18759 GCA_045560945.1 Alphaproteobacteria bacterium
GCAGCTTGTTTATTTATTTTGCTTCTTTACTAATTTATTCAATAGGTTTTTTCTTTGCATTTATAATTACTTCATTTTTTTAAAGTAAATCTTAATGATGCTTGTGTTCTTGATTTCCTATCTTCAAATAGTAAACTATTAAACCTTCCATCTGGTAAAAGATTGCAATCTTTAATCCAAGTTGGTTTTAACGATGAGTTAGAAAAAGAAATAGTTCATATAAATTCTGTTTTAAACAAAGAGATAGCCACAGAATCTGTAAATATAGCTCAGCATTTTAATCTAGCATACACACAATTAAAAATTGTTAATAAACTTGAGCGATACGGTTTAACTATGGAAACAAACTTGTATTATCCAACTCCCATTTGGGAACCTAGAGGCGGATTTACCATCAATAAAGAATTAATTTATGCTTTTATACACCAAGAGTCGATGTTTAATGCTTCAGCAAAAAGTAGTCAGGGTGCAGTTGGTCTTATGCAAGTCCTGCCGTCTACAGCAAAATTTATTACATCAAGTAAAGATGTGAAAAGAAATAATTCTAATATTTTAAAAGTTCCTGAAATTAACTTAGAGGTTGGTCAAGAATATATAGAATATCTTTTAAATCTAGAAATTGTCTCTAATAATTTAATTTATTTGGCTGCTGCATATAATGGAGGTCCAGGAAATTTGAAGAAATGGAAGGAAGAAACAAATTTTTTAGATGATCCTCTATTTTTTATGGAGAGCATCCCTTCAAGAGAAACTCGATGGTTCATTGAGAAAATACTAACAAAATATTGGATTTATCAAAATAAAAATCAACAAGATATGTCATCTTTAAAAATGCTAGCCAATGGTAAAGATCCACTTTATTAACTACTTATGCCTATCGACACATCATTAAAATTTGTACCTATCAATATTGTTATATTAACAATCTCAGATACACGCACACCGGATACAGATACATCAGGTGCTCTTCTTGAAAAACGTATCATCTCTGCAGGGCATAACTGTATTGAAAAAAAAATTATTCCTGATGATGTGAAGCTTATTAGAGAAACACTACAAGCACTTTCAAATAAAGAAGAAATTGACTGCATTATAACATCTGGTGGTACGGGTTTAACTGGAAGAGATACTACCCCTGAAGCAGTAATAGAAATTGCTGACAAAACAATAGAAGGGTTTGGTGAGCTATTTCGTCAAATCAGTTTTTCTAAAATTGGAACCTCAGCAATTCAATCCCGTGCACTAGCTGCCCTTATTAATACAACATATGTTTTTTGTTTACCTGGCTCTAATGGAGCATGTAAAGATGGTTGGGATGAAATTCTAAAATACCAACTTGATATTCGTCACCGTCCCTGTAATTTTGTTGAAATTATGCCAAGACTAAGTGAAAAATAGTGCCCAACTTTTCAATTGAAGAAGAAATTAATTCTCCAGTTATTGGTTTAGATGAAGTTGGTCGAGGACCATTAGCTGGTCCAGTGATTAGTTGCGGTTGTCATTTTAAAAATTATACACTTCTACATGAGTTGAAAGATTTTATTGGAGATTCAAAAAAACTTTCTGCAAAAAAAAGAGAGTTATCATTTAAGTTTCTTCAAAATTTAAAAAAAGGAAATATTATTGATTTTCATTTAGGTATCGCAAATGTTCATGAGATTGATAATCTTAATATATTGGAGGCAACTAAATTATCGATGAAAAGAGTCATTGATAAATTTAATCTAAAAAATGCACAATTAATTATAGATGGTAATTTTTCATTAAACTACAAATCTTATAAAGAACAATCTATTATAAAGGGCGATAATAAATCTTTATCAATTGCAGCGGCATCTATTATTGCAAAAGTTCACCGTGATAGGTTAATGAAAAAATTATCAATAAAATTTAAGGATTTCGGATGGGAAAAAAATGCAGGATATGGAACAAAAATGCATATAGAAAATATTCATCGTTTTGGCCCAACAATACATCATAGAAAAACTTTTGAACCAATTAAGTCACTTATCCATAACTAAAGATTCTCCCTGTTGATAACTCCGTTGACGAGATTCCGTTTCTCCTTAAAGATTCTTTTTAGATGATTAAGAAAAATTCAATCACCCACGGAGATAGTCTTGAATTATTAAAAAAAATTCCTGATAAATCAATTGATCTTGTTTTTGCAGACCCCCCATACAATCTGCAATTAAGAGATACTTTGTATCGACCAGACCAAACAACGGTTGAAGCAGTTACTAATGATTGGGATAAATTTGAAACGTATAAAGATTATGATGAATTTTGTTTAATATGGTTAAAAGAATGCAAGAGAGTATTAAAAGATGGTGGTGCTCTTTGGGTAATTGGCAGTTATCATAATATACTGCGTCTAGGCACATCTATTCAAAATCTTGGTTTTTGGATTTTAAATGATATTATTTGGCATAAAACAAATCCTATGCCTAATTTTCGAGGTACACGTTTTACTAATGCTCATGAAACATTGCTCTGGTGTACAACTTCACGAAAAGCAAAATACACTTTTAATTATCAAAATTTAAAAGAACTTAATGATGGTAAACAAATGCGTAGTGATTGGCACATTCCTATTTGTGCAGGTAAAGAACGTTTAAGAGAAACTAACAATCAACGCTCACATCCAACTCAAAAACCAGAAGCTCTTCTGTATCGCATTATGGTATCCTCAACAAACGTAGGTGATACAGTGCTTGATCCTTTCTTAGGCTCAGGAACAACAGCAGTAATGGCAAAAAAATTACAACGTAACTTTATTGGTTTTGAACAAGATAAAGATTACATCAAACTTGCTAAAAAAAGATTAGCAAATACAAATCCCCTTTCAAATGAGACAGTAACAATGACAAAAAGCAGAAAAGATTTACCTAAAGTGCCTTTTGGAGAATTAGTTGAGCAAGGAATTATTCCTCCTGGCGCAGTACTTACTGATAAAAAAGAACGCTTCAAAGCAACAGTTAGTATTGATGGTTCTCTGAAAATTAAAAATTTATCAGGATCAATCCATCAATTAGGAGCAAAAGTACAAGGCCTTCCAAGTTGCAATGGTTGGGATTTTTGGCACTTAAAAAATAAGTTAAAAACAACTTTATTAGATGAGGTTAGAACTGAATACAGAGAAAAAAAACAATTAAACTAATAGTGCTCTAACTTTCTTTTTATAAATAAAAATATTTATTTATTTAATATTTCATTAATTGAGACACTCCACCCAGAATCCTTATGTTTTGCCCAATATATCTCGTGTAATTTACGAGTATTTCCACCAACTTTTCCGTCTCCAATTAATTCACCATTAACTTTTGTAATAGGCATAATTCCACCAGCTGTTGAAGTTGCAAATAACTCTTTAGCATTTTTTAATTGCTCAATTGAAATAGGTTTTTTAGAAATTGGAATATTCAATTCTTTTGCTAAATCAAATACTGTCTGTCTTGTGATGCCCTCTAGAACACCGTAATCAGGTGTAAAAATACCTTTGTCATCAACACAAAATAAATTAAATCCAGGTCCTTCAGTAATATTATTATTTTCATCAACTAATATTGCTGTATCATTTCCTTTCTCATAAGCATTTAACATTCCTGTTACTAAATCCATCCAGTGATAGTTTTTAATAGTTGGGTCAACTGAACTTGGAGGGATTCTTTTAATTTCTGTTAGCAGAACATCTAATCCTTTTTCAAAATCTTCTTGTTTTAATATCCAGCCAAAAGGAACAGCAAAAGCTATTATACGTGGTGTTGCTTCTCTTGGATCTCGAACAAAGTTTGCTGACATACCTCTTGTTTGTATCATTTCAACATAGGCGTTTTCTAATTTAGCTTTGTCAACACAGCCGGCTAAAATTTTTTTTACTCATCACGATCCATTTGGCATGGCATGCGCAATTTTTTAGTCGATTCAAAAAACGATCAATGTGTTTATCTAATCTAAAAAAACGGCCTTTCCAAACATGCACAACATCATATGTTGCGTCTGAACGAAGAAAACCCCAATCTAGTATTGATATTTTTGCTTCAGCAAGTGCAACAAAATTACCATCTATCCAAGCATGTCCTTGAGGAAAAATTGCATTCATAATGTTTGTTTAGTTAAAATAAAAAATTTAGTCTAGTAATATTCATAAGTAATGGAATATCTTATAAATAATTTACCTGATAAATTTTTACTAATAATTATAGTTATTATTTTTTCAGGTTTTATTCGTGGTTTTTTAGGTTTTGGATCTGGACTTATTACAATACCAATACTTTCATTTATATACTCCCCTATCTTTGCTGTTGTTTTTAATATTATTATTGAAATACCTACAACTATTTATTTAACTTTTATTGGAATCAGACACTGTAGATTTAAAGAAATTTCACCTATGTTTTTTTCAATGATGTTGATGATACCAATTGGTACAATATTCCTTATTTCTTTTGATGAGCAAATAATTAAAATTCTTATGTCTATTTTAGTTATTTTTTTTGCATCACTAATTGCAAGTGGGTGGCGCTTAAAATCAACTATAACTAAATACGTATTGATTGTAGGTGGTGCAATTAGTGGTTTAATGCAAGGAAGTACTGGTATGGGTGGACCTCCTTTTGCAACAATTCTTTTATCAAAAGGTGATAGTGATCAAGTAACTAGAGGAAATATATTAATAATGTCTTCAGGAATTGTTATTAGCACAGTAATTAGTATGTATTTTTTTAATCTATTTACTTTTGAATTATTACTTGCTGGAATCGTTGCATCTCCTATTTATATTTTAGCTTCCTACACTGGCTCACTATTTTTCAATTCTTCGGGTAATAAATATTTTAGAAATATTTCTTTATTTGCACTAGTTATGATTGGACTTTTCACTCTTTTTAATAATATATTTTAATTTATTAATGATTTTTCAACGATTTTTTTCATTACTGTTGGTAGTTGAGAGTCAGAAAATTTAGAAATATTAAGCCATTTCTGTTGTGGAAAATTCTTTCTCATTACTTTTAGGTAAAATATATCAGTATTTAAATCAAAGTGACTGAATGAATATAATAACGTTTCTTTTCTATGAAATTTCTGATTAATTTTTTTTATTAAATCATCTTTTTTTAGTAAATTTTTTTTCTCAACCCATGCATCATTTGGAACCTCAAGCATTGAGGCTAACATTCCTCTTGCGGATCTTGTTCTAACTAAAATTTCTTCTTTTTCATTCATTAGCACATAAGCTCTAGTATATTTTTTAGGTTTTAGTTTTAGTTTTTTTACTTTCACTGGTATTATGTTCTGCATATTCTTTTCATAACTTAAACAATATTTTTGAATCTTACAAATTGAGCAATTAGGATTTCTTGGAGTACATATAAGCGAGCCATAATCCATAAAAGATTGTATTAAATTTGAAGAATATTTTTTTGATAAAAAAAAATCTGCTTTATTAGACAATTGTTTTTTAATTTTAATTAAAGGTGTATTGAATACGTATAATCGAGCAAAAATTCTTTCAATGTTTGCATCAAGAGGCATAACAGACTGGTTATATGCTATACCTAATATTGCCTTGGCTGTATAATCACCAATACCTGGTAATGAGATCAGATCTTCATATTGATCTGGTATTTTACAGTTAAAATTTTTATTAATTATTTTTGCTGCTTTTAATAAATTGCGAGCACGAGAATAATATCCAAGACCTGACCAAAATTTTAAAATTGTTGGTTCAGTTGTTTTAGCTAAATCTTTAAGTGTAGGCCATTTTTTTATAAATTCTTCAAAGCGCGTTTTTACAGTTGTAACAGTAGTTTGTTGCAGCATATATTCACTAACAAAAACATAGTAAGGATTAGGTAAATTATTTTTTTGGATAAACCTCCATGGCAAATCCCTTTTATTTGTTGCATACCAATGAAGTAATTTAGAAATTATTTGTTTTTCCATGCGTATCTTATTGCTTTCATAGTTTGGTGGTATACATTTATATATAACAATGAAATATAAGAATACAGAGTCAAAAAGAACGTTTGTGCCAAAAAAAATTGGTGAGACTTTGGGAAAAGTAAACAGAGTATTCTCTAATAAATATGGAAAAATTGAGTTTTTAATACTTTCAAAATGGCCTCAAATTGTTGGATCTTTTTTTGCCGAGCATTCAGAGCCAGATAAAATATCGAGAGTAACTGAAGATTTTGATGAGTTCGATCAACCAATATTTAAAAGTTTTCTTCACGTCAGAGTTTCTCCAGCTGCAGCTGTAGATTTTCAACATTATAAGGAGACTATAATAGAAAAAATTAATAGTTTTTTTGGATATAAAGCTATTGCAGACTTACGATTACAACAAAACTTTATACCTAAGAAAAAAAATGAGCAACCTATGAAATCAAAGAGATTTGAAGCAACCTTTAATGAAAAAGAACTAATAAAAAAAGAAATGCAAAATATTAAAGATAAGGAATTGGAAAATTCTATTGTTAATTTAGGTCTATCAATTAATAAGGAGGATATATAATGAGAAAGCTGTTTTTTTTAACTTTTTGGAGTTTTTTAATAATATTGACTCCCCAAACTCTTTTGGCTAATGCAAAATCAGCTTTAGAAATTAGTGGGGATGAGTTAGTTATTGGAAATAAAGATGCCCCGATAACAATTATAGAATATGCTTCTATGTCCTGCAGTCATTGTGCTAGCTTTCATAACAACACCCTACCTGATTTAAAAAAAGAATATATTGATACAGGTAAAGTTCGTATGGTTTTTCGTGATTACCCTTTTAATTATCCAGCATTATTAGGGAGTATGATGATGCGATGTATCTCAAGTGATGTAAGATATGATTACATGAATGCACTTTATCAGCTACAAAATACATGGGTTAATAAGGATCCTAAAATCAGCAAAAAAGAGCTATATAAAATCATGCAAAGTGGGGGTATGACAAAAGATGAGTTTAACGAGTGTTATTCAAATCTAGATAATGAAAACCTTATTTTAGAAGGGGTTATGGCAGCTCAAAAAGACTTTAATATTAAATCTACACCATCTTTTATTGTTAATGGCAATCTGGTTGAGGGAAATAAAAATATAAAAGAATTTAGACAAATCATTGATAAAATATTATCAGAATAGTTAATGATTAAATTTAAAACGCTTAAAGTTAAAGGCTTTAAGTCATTTGTTGAGCCAACAGAAATTATTATAGAGCAAGGTTTGACAGGTATTGTTGGTCCAAATGGCTGTGGAAAATCCAATCTAGTAGAAGCATTTCGTTTTGTTATGGGTGAACTTTCACCTAAGCAGATGCGTGGAAGTGAATTAGATGATGTAATTTTTAACGGGACATCTGGCAGGCCCGCATGGGATATAGCTGAAGTTACAATTGATTTAGATAATGCAGAACGACAAGCGCCAAGCCTATTTAATCAAAGCGATGAAATAGAGGTGACTAGACGAATTTGGCGAGGAGAAGGCTCAGAATACCGAGTTAATGGGAAAGAAGTTCGTTTAAAGGATGTGCAATTACTTTTTGCTGATGCAGCTACAGGAGCAAGATCAACTTCAATGGTAAGTCAAGGAAGGGTCGGTGCAATCATAGCTGCAAAACCAGAACAACGAAGAAACCTTCTTGAAGAAGCAGCGGGTATTACTGGGTTGCACTCACGAAGGCATGAGGCTGAGTTGCGATTAAATGCAACAGAAACCAATTTGGAAAGAGTAAAAGATTTATTAAAGGCGCAAGAAGAACAATTAGAAGTTCTGAAAAAACAATCCAAACAAGCTGAGAGATATAAAAATATCCAAAAAGATATTACAAAAGCAAGAGCTGCAGTGTTTTATAAAAAATGGGAAGTTGAAAAAAGAAAATTAGACGAAGTAGCTAAAAAATTAAAAAACCAGGATAGTCTTGTATCTAACCAAACTCAAGAAGTAGCAAAAGTAAATGTAGAATATGAAAAAGTTCAAGAGTCTCTGCCTAATATGCGTCTTAAAGAAAGTCAAATCTCTGCTGAACTGCAAAAACATTCTATTAATTTAGATAATCAAGAAAAGGAAATTGATAGAGCAAATAATGCAGCAGAAGAAACCCATATAAGAATCCAACAAATTAAAAATGATATGGATCGTGAACAATTTTTATTTGATGATGCTAATGAAAACATGGAGAGAGTAAGAGAAGAGAAATCAATTCTTGAAAAACAACAAGGTGATTTGTTCTTAGAAGTAAATGAGCAAGATCTTTATAAGGAAGGAAGTAAGCTTAATAATAATCCTATTATTGATTATTTAGATTTTGAAGATGGTTACGAGAAAGCTGTAGCTGCAGTATTTTCTGATGAGCTTATAGCTTCAATTAATGAAGAGCAGACAAGTCATTGGCGTATACTAAATCATGATGATAATAATAGTAATTTTCCAGAAAAAATAAAAAAATTCTCAAACCTTATAAAAGGTCCAGAAAATCTTAAAAAAAAGCTAGATTTTATAGGATTAATTGAGGATAAATATAATATTTTAGAATTACAAGAAAGCTTATTACCTGGTCAAGTTTTAGTAAGTTTGGAAGGAGAAATATGGCGTTGGGATGGTTATGTTTCAAAAGGAAAACAAAATTCATCAACAAAAGCAGTACTAGAGCAGCTTAAAAATCGAAGATTAAAACAACTCACTAAAGAAGAAAAACAATGGATGGATATTTCAAAAAAAGCTCAGCAAAGACTAGAGGAGTTGAAAGAAAGAGAAATTAAATTAAACAATGATCTTCTTGAGTTACGATCTATGCCAAATACTATTTCATCAGAAAAAACAAGGCTACAAAAATTAATTGATGATAATAAAAAAGAATACAATACGATTGCTACTGAACTGCAGCAACAAGAGCAAGCAGCAAATGAGATAAATAAAAAATTAAAATTAGAAGAAGTAAGGTTAAATGAATTACGTGAAGAAAAAATCCGACTAGAAGGTGCAGTTGATACTATTAATGAAACAAATAAACAACTAGGGACACAAGTAAGAGAACGTCTTGGAATTGAGCTAACTGGTCTTTTTAATTTAGCTCAGATTAACCCTAATAAGGGTTTGGCAGAATTAGATAGTTTAGAAAGACGTTTAGAAAGATTAATTGCTGAACAAGAAAGATTGGGAGGTGTCAATTTGTTAGCAGAGGAAGAAGCGCAGGATTTAGAGAAAAAAGTTTCATCTATTAAGAATGATCAAGGTGATTTACTTGCAGCAATTTCAAAGCTGCGAGAAGCAATTGATTCTTTAAATACAGAAGGTAGGCAGCGTTTACTTGCAGCCTATGGAGTTGTTAATGAAAATTTTCAAAAACTATTTGTTCAACTTTTTGGAGGAGGAAAAGCTTATTTGAAATTTACAGATGAAACAGATCCACTTCAGGCTGGATTAGAAATTTATGCAAGCCCTCCTGGAAAAAAACTTCAAAATTTAAATTTATTATCCGGAGGTGAGCAAGCATTAACTGCTCTATCGTTGTTATTTGCAGTTTTCTTATCAAACCCAGCTCCTATATGTGTTCTAGATGAGGTTGATGCACCACTTGATGATACAAATGTTGATCGTTTCTGTACTCTTGTGGAAGAGATTGCCAAAACTTCAAGTACAAAGTTTTTAGTTATTACTCACCATCGAATGACAATGGCTAGAGTAAATCGTTTGTTCGGTGTCACTATGCCAGAGCAAGGAGTGTCTCAACTTGTTTCTGTAGATCTTGAAAAAGCTATTGAAATTCGCGAACAAGATGATGAATAATGGTTGATGAAGAAAAACTCCAAAAATTAAAAGAGCGAATCCAAACTGCCAAAGCAACCGATACACCTCATCAAAAAACAAAAAAAGATAGTGGTGCCGGATTTGGTTTCAAAATTAGTACAGAGATTATAGCCGCTTTGGTTGTAGGAGTAGGAATTGGCCTTATTGTGGATAAATATTTAGGGACTAAACCATTTGGATTAATTATTTTCTTTATTTTTGGTGCATTAGCTGGATTTTTGAATGTTTATCGTGTAATGCGTCGCATTGAAAAACAATAAAATACTAGTATTCAATTTAAAGTATGGCAGCAAAAGGCGAAAAACATAGTCCTCTAGAACAGTTCGAGATTATTCCATTTACTAGGACTGAAATAGGTGGATACGACATTTCCTTTACAAACTCATCGCTATCAATGATTATCACTGTTGCTGTAATAACACTTTTTTTAACACTAACAGTTAATCCTCGCTCACTAGTACCAACAAGAATGCAGTTAATATCTGAACTGATGTATAATTTTGTTGCACAGTTATTAAATGATACTGTTGGTGATAATGGTAAAAAATACTTTCCATTTGTCTTTTCTCTTTTCATGTTTGTTTTAATTGGAAACATGGTCGGAATGGTCCCATACCAATTTACTTTTACTAGTCATATCATTGTAACTTTTGCTTTGGCATCAATTGTATTTATAGGAGTAACAATTTTAGGATTTGTAAATCACGGAATAAAATTCTTCACATTTTTCTATATACCTGGTGTGCCATTTTACATGCACCCTTTACTAATTCCAATTGAGGTAATTTCTTATTTATCTCGTCCCATCAGTTTGTCTGTAAGACTTTTTGCTAATATGTTAGCAGGTCATACATTACTTAAAGTCTTTGCTGGTTTTGTTGTAGCAATGCCATTTTTCACAGGAGCACTTCCTCTTGTATTTATTGTTGCATTAACTGGTTTAGAAATATTAATCGCATTTTTGCAGGCGTATGTATTTGCCATCTTAACGTGTTTATATATAAACGATGCATATCACTTACACTAAAATCTAGGAGGATTTATGGAAATTGAAGCAGCTAAAGTTATCGGAGCCGGTCTTGCCGTTATTGGAGTTATTGGTTCTGGAATAGGAATTGGAAACATTTTCTCTTCTTTTATTGAAGCAGTTGGAAGAAACCCTGCAGCTCGTGGTGAAGTATTCACTATGACTATGTTAGGTTTCGCACTTGTTGAAGCAATTGCACTATTCGCGCTTGTTATTGCTCTAGTTATTCTGTTTGGTTAATTAAGTAGCAAACATGCCTCAATTAAATCCTGAATTTTTTGTTACTCAGCTTTTTTGGCTAGTAGTTACTTTCTCTTTTCTGCTTGTTTTTCTATGGCGCATTTCATTGCCTAGAATTGGTAATGTATTAGAAAAAAGAGAAAGAAAAATTAACGAAGATCTGACTGCTGCCAAAGAGCTACAAAGTGAAGCTGAAAATATTCAAGATAAAATTGAAAATCAAATAAAACAAGCGCGTTCTGATGCTTCAGAATTGATTAAATCATCATCAGCCTCATTACAAGATAAAGCCCAAATTGAAATAAGTAAACTGGAAAAAGAGCTTGATGATAAAATTAATGACTCGTCTGAAAAAATTGAAAAAAGTAAAAATGAATCACTCAATCAAATTCAAGCACAAATAAATGAAATTACAAAATTAACTTTATCAAAGATTACCTCGTTTGAAGTAACTGATGATGAGATAAAGAATGCTGTAAAAAATTCAGAAAGGTCTTTAAATTAACATGTTTTCAGATCCACAATTTTGGGTAGCTGTGGCATTTTTTGCTTTTATAGCAGCTGTTTTTAATCCAATCCGTAAAATACTAACTACTAATTTAGATGCGCAGATAAATGATATTAAAAACAAAATAGAAGAAGCTGAAAATTTAAAAAACGAAACACAAATCACTCTTAGTGAAATTAAAAAACGTCAGAATGATATACAAGATGAAATAAAGGAAATTCATTCTGAGGCAGAAAGTAAGGTTAAGCAGCTAGAGCTATTAGCTGAAAATAAATTAAAAGACCAAATAATGAAAAGACAAGTTCTAGCAGAAACTAAAATAGACCAACTCACAAGGGATGCAAATAATTTTATTCAATCGCATATAACATCAACAGCTATTGCTGCTACAATTTCAATAATTAAAGAAAAATTAAACACTGAAGAACAACAAAACTTAATAAATAAATCAATACAAGAACTTGGATCAACTTTAAAAAACTAATTTAATAATAACCTTTTGTTATCATCAAGCATAAAGCCTATAACTATTTGAGCTGTTTCTAAATTCTCAGTTATAATTTTAAGCCTATTTGTTATATCTGTTTCAATAAAAGTATTATTTTCAAAGTTTGTTTTAATTAAACCTGAAACCATAAAATATTGACTTTCTAAAACTTGATTTTTTTGATCTAATAACATTGCATATAAAGGCATAGATACATCTGTATTTTTTAATTTATCCATAGGTTGGGTTATAATTAAGATATCGAGAGGAATAATAGCTATGTCATCTTTTTGATAGCATTTTTCAACAATAGCAAAATTATTCAGCTCAGCTTTTAATGATATATCATCAAAAGAATTAGAATTACCAATAGTTTCAATAAATATCTTATCTTCAGATGAAAAAAATATTCTTGGACAATTTAGATTATCGGATGTTTGTTTATTTTTAATAATATTATTACAGCCAAAAAGTGGTAAAAGTAGGAAAAAAATCAATAATTTTTTCATGAATATAGTATTTGTTATTATATCAGTATGTTTATAAAGGAAGTTCAAATTAAAAGTAAATGAATAAAAAATTGGATGTTTATTTAGCTGGTCCTAGAGGATTTTGTGCTGGGGTAGAAAGAGCCATATTAATGGTGCAAGAGGCAATAAAAAAATATGGAGCACCAGTATATGTAAGACATGAAATAGTTCATAATAAGTATGTTGTTGATAATTTGAAAGAAGAAGGTGCAATATTTGTTGAAGAATTATATGAAATAGATCAACGTGATAGACCTGTGATCTTTTCTGCACACGGTGTTCCTAAATCAGTACCTGAAGAAGCAAAAGACTTAAACTTACTATATTTTGATGCAACATGTCCTTTAGTAAGTAAAATTCACAGAGAAGTTGAAAACTTTGAAAGAATGAATTTGCCAGTTATTTTGATAGGTCATCATAATCATCCTGAAGTAATAGGAACAATGGGGCAAACTGCAAAACAAATATTTCTTGTGGAAAATAAAGAAGAGGTAAAGCATTTACCCATTCCAAAAAATCAACAAATTGCTTATGTAACTCAAACAACTCTATCTGTTGATGATACTAAAGATATTATTGATGAAATTAAATCACATTTTACAAATGTTGTAGAACCAAAGAAAAAAGATATTTGTTATGCAACTACCAACAGACAAGAAGCTGTAAAAAATATTGCTAAATTAAGTAATTATTTTTTTGTAATTGGTTCAAAAAATTCCTCAAACTCACTACGCTTAGTAGAGGTGGCAAAAAATTATGGTTCACAAAAAGCAATATTAGTAGATGATATAGATAATTTTGATCCAACTATACTCAATAGTTCATCAAAAATTGGAATTACAGCAAGTGCATCTTCACCAGAAATTCTTGTTAGTAAAATGCTGGCAAAAATTGGCCAGCAATTTGATTTAAACATTATTGAGTCAGAATATGAAAAAGAAAATATACATTTTAAAATTCCACAAAAATTAAAAGAGGTAGTTTAAAATGGCTGTATTTACAAAATTAGAAAAGAATGAAATAGAAGATTTCTTAAAGGACTATTCTATTGGTAATCTTATTTCTTTTGAGGGAATTGTTAAAGGTACTGAAAATACAAATTATAAAATTATAACTACAAAAAATAAATATATTTTAACAATATTGGAAAAAAGAGTGCAGCCAGAAGATTTACCTTTTTTTATGGATCTTCAAAATGAATTAGCTGCTCATGGCTTTGATTGTCCTCTGCCTGTTAAAAATAATAAAAAATCAATAATTAATAAACTTAAGGATAAAAGTGCAGTAATAATTTCTTTTTTACAGGGGGAAAATTTAACCAATGTTATGCCTGAACATTGTTATGAGCTTGGTTTAAAAATTGCAAAATTTACTAATATTACAAAAAATCTAAATTTATCCAGACCAAATAGTGTAGGTTATAAAACATGGGTTAGTATTTATGAGAATTTTAAAAATATAAATAACGAATCATATCAAGAATATTTTCAAATATTAAGCAAAGAATTAATTTTCTTGAAAAATAATTGGCCAACTAATTTACCAACAGCAATAATTCATGCTGATTTATTTATAGATAACATTTTATTTATAAAAAATAAAATTTCTGGAATAATTGACTTCTATTTTTCGTGTAATGATTTTATAGCTTATGAATTAGCTCTAACTATTAATGCTTGGTGTTTTAATAAAGATGTAACTTTTAATTATAAAAATTATAATTCATTAATGATGGGTTTTGAGAATATATCATCACTAAATATACAAGAAAAAGCCTCGATGAATGTTTTGTTAAGAGGTGCAGCTGTTCGTATTTTAGTTACAAGACTTCATGACAAAATTTTTCATCCTAAAATTTTTCATCCTGATGATGCGTTAGTTAAACTTAAAGACCCAAAAGAATATTTAAATATCTTAAAATGGCATCAACAAAACACTCAAATTTATTCATGATCACAATTTACACAGATGGAGCATGCTCTGGAAACCCTGGTGTTGGGGGGGTGGGGTGTTGTAATTATTGATGATAATAAGAATGAAACTTTTTTAAATGGTGGGGACAATGATACAACAAATAATAAAATGGAATTAACAGCAGCAATTCAAGCATTAAAAGCTATTGAAAAGAAAAGTGCAATAACACTTATAACTGATAGTAAATATGTAAAAGATGGCATTCAATCCTGGATACAAAACTGGAAAAAAAATGGATGGAAAACTGCTGCAAAAAAACCAGTTAAAAATAAAGAATTATGGATAGAACTTGATGAATTAATAGCAAGACATAATATAACTTGGCAATGGGTAAAAGGTCATGCTGGAAACACACATAATGAAAAAGCAGATTACTTGGCTAGACGATATATTGAAGAAATGTAAATTTTTTTTTATATTATTCCTATTTTTGAATCTAACAAATTTAACATACGCATCAGAGCGATGGATATTAGATAAAGAACTCTCAAAAATTGAATTTGAATTACCAGTGCTTTTTGCCAAAAATGTTATAGGTTCATTTAATACTATGGAGGGTTTTGTTGAATTAGATCTAAGTCAAAAAGAAAACAATAAAGCTATTTTCTATGTGGAAGTAAATAATCTTGAAATGAACTATACCAAATATAAAGATTTAATTTTAAGTAATATTTTTTTTGATGCGAAGCAATTCCCTAAAGCAGTTGTAGATACAAAAAAATTTTCATATTTGAATGAAACCGAATTAGAACTACAAGTAGAGCTTACCTTAAAAGGTAAAAGTGCAATAGTGCCATTAATAATTAAGGTAAAAAGGTTAGCTGAAGAATTAGTACAAATTCAGAGTGAATTAACGTTTTCAAGAACGAACTTTAAAATAGGCATTGGAAAATGGAAGAATACATCAATTTTAAAAGATAACGTTACGTTAAAAACAAATCTATTTTTATTTAGGGAATAAAATATTAATTTTTTTATTTGAAGTATATAAATCTTTCCAAATTGAATATCTTTTCATTAATGTCTCAAAATTATTAGATTTTGGTTTATATTCATTACTAATTTTAATTTCTTTAATTATATGATTCTTATTTTTAATATTTTCATCTACATGCATAGCTAATCTAGCTACACCTAATGCTGCTCCATATTCACTTTGTTCACAAACACTAAGTTTTTTATTTAATAAAGACGCAAGTAACTCTGTCCAAAAAATACTTTTAGACCCTCCTCCTACCATAAATATTTTTTCAAAATTATTATTTACTTTTAAGATTGAGTTAACACCATCTAGAATTCCAAAACTCACACCTTCAATAACTGCATATTGCATTTTTGTTGCATCAGTAGTTGTTTTAATTGCGTGAAAAGACCCCCTAATATGCGGATCATTATGTGGTGTTCTTTCTCCAGATAAGTAGGGTAAAAAAAATGGAGCATTTGAAATTGCCTCTTTCTCAGCATAAAAACTTTCAACATTAGCAAGGCTGTTCTGAATAGAAGTATTGGTAACTGAACAAATCCAGTCTAGGCAATTGCTTGCGCTTAACATGACTGACATTAAGTGCCATTTATTCGGTAAACAATGACAAAAAGAATGTACGGCATCACCTGTATTGCTTAAAAAATTTTGAGTTGGGGTAAAAAAAAACACCTGAAGTGCCAAGTGATATAAAAGATTGATTTTGCTCAGTAATTCCCATACCAACAGCAGCAGCGGCATTGTCACCCGCACCTCCAACAATCTTTACGTTATGATTAAATTGAAATTTATCTTTAAATTCTTTTTTTAATATTCCTGTTTCCTGATTTCCTTCAACAAGAGCTGGCATATGTTTTTTTTCTAAAAATGAACATGATAAAAGTTCATTAGACCATTTTCTTTTCCTTACATCTAACCAAAGGGTTCCAGATGCATCGGACATTTCAGAATAATACTCTCCTGTTAAATAAAAGCGCAAAAAATCTTTTGGTAAAAGAACTTTGCAAATTTTATTAAAATTTTCTTTCTCATTTTTTTTTAACCAATTAATTTTAGGTGCAGTAAAACCAGGCATAGTTATATTCCCTGATATAGCACGAACATCATGACTTTGATTTTCAAATTCTATACATTCTTTATGAGAACGAGTATCATTCCATAAAATGCATGGTCTAATAACACTATCAGTATTATCAATTAATGTAGCTCCATGCATGTGCCCAGAAATTCCAATAGAAATTGTTTCTGAAAATTCCTTGCGTTTTTTTGATTTTAAATCTTCCAAACATTCAATTGTAGCGCCAATCCATTCTTTTGGATTTTGTTCACTATATCCATCCTTTGGGTTTTGGATAGTAAGAGGTGAGCTAGATGTTGCTATAATATTTTGTTCATTATCAACAAGAATCATTTTGACTGAGGATGTCCCTAAATCAATTCCAATAAACATTATTACACTTTATAAAAATTTTTTTATTTTTTAACCAAAAATATTAGCATTATGATTAATAGTTACTTATAAGTATCCTTATGGGTCTAAATTTTGGAGTTTTTGGTTCAGGTGCAGTGTTTAACTTATGCCATGGTCCAGCATTGAGCAATATTAAAAATGTAAAAATTAAATCAATTTTCGATGTAGATAAATCTAGAGCAAAAGAGGCTGCTGACAAGTGGAAGATTGATAATGTAGTATCTGAGCATGACGATATTATTAATGATGATGAAATAGATGCAGTAATAATTGCAACTCCTAACAACTTGCATCATGAACTTACAATTAAGTCTGCAAATAAAAAGAAACATATTTTTTGTGAAAAACCTATTTCAATAAACTTGCAGGAAGCAAACGAAATGATTGTTGCTTGTGATGAAAATAAGGTTCAACTGCAAATAGGTTTCAATCAACGATTTTGGAGTCAAGTTCAAATAGTTAAAAGATTACTAGATATGAATTTTATAGGTAAAATTCATTCTTTTAGAACAATATATTCTGAGAAATATTCTGTTTTTCCAGCAGCAACTCCATACAGATATATTTTAGATCAATCTGGAGGAGCTACAATAATCGATTTAGCAATACACCGAATAGATATGATTAGGTATTTATTGGGTGAGTATAAAAGTTTAGTTGCAGAACTTAAACATAGTGAAATTCCAGCTAAAGTTGATGACAATGTCCATATACTACTTAACATGGAAAGCGGAGCAGTTGGAACTATTGCCTCAGATAGATACTCACCCGCTATAGGTGATGGGACTGATCTTTACGGTTCAGAAGGAGCGATTCATTTTAATACTGAAACTATAAATCCATTTCATGCAGTTCCCCTAGCTGTATACACGGAAAAACCTTTAAGTGAAATTCCAGATTTTTTAAAAAACAATTACTATCCAGATGCTTGGTGGAAAGAGTTTAAGGGTGGTTGGATAACTGTTAAACCTGAGAGAACAAACCCATATCAAAAAGAATTACAAGGATTTTGTGATAACATTTCATCTAATAAAAAAGTATTTGTAAATGGTACAGACGGTTTAAAAGCATTAGAAGTTGTATTTGCTTCTTATATATCAAAAAATGAAAGAAGATGGGTTGATTTTCCAATTCCTAAGAACACCCCTTTAAATATTCCAAAATATTCATGAAAATTGGAATAAGTACAGTATTATTAGATAAAGAAAATTTAGATATTGTTTTTAACAAAGTTTCAAACAGTAATTATGATTGTATTGAAATTAATGCTGAAACTTTGCCTTGGGCAAAACCACATATTGACAATAAAACAACAACTAAACAACTTGATAGGATTAATAAATTAGTAAAAGAATACAATTTAAATATATCGTCAATTGGAGCACATATAGATTTAAGTTGTTTAGATGTTGATTTAAGAAATCATAATGTAAATTATGTAAATAAGTGCATTGATCATGCAAACTACTTAAATTCACCAATTGTACATATATTATCTGGTGAATTGATTAGTGAAGATATGAAAAATAAACAAACAGATATATTTTATAATTCAGTTGAAAAAATTTTAAATTACGCCGAAAAAAAGAATATTAAAATAGCGATAGAAGCAATCGTTGGACATGTTTTTCATTCGCATTTAGACTTTATTAATATTTGGAAAAAAATTGATAGTGAAAAAATATTTGTAAACTATGATCCAAGTCATTTTGAGGCTCAAAAAATTAATTTAGATGATACTT
>JBJKYR010000005.1:0-18183 GCA_045560945.1 Alphaproteobacteria bacterium
ATCCTTCTAAATCAATAGGTACAAATCCTCCAGGAAAAGCTAAGTAGATCCACCATCCAAATAGCCAAAATGTTGGTATCATAAATGCAAATGCTAATAAATTTTTAACACCTGAAGAAACTGCGTTTTGCATTCTTGTAGCACCTACTTCATACATTAAGAAACCAACGTGAATAATAATCATAAGTCCTGTGCACCACCAATAGTAAGCTTCCATGCCCACGTTTGCTTGTGTAGTGACAAAAACATTTAATTCTTCCAACGTCATTTTGCCTCCTTACGAGTTAAATTCAAAACAACCGTTTAGCTCATCAAAAGAAAGGAAGTAAAAAAACAAACGAACTGCGTTCCTTCGGATTTTACCTACTTCCGTCTCACTCAATTAATGAGATGAACGATAAATTATGAGTTATATCTAGACTTTTATTATAAGATTCAACAGCAAATTATTGTTTTTTTAAGTGAATTATGGGTATATTTTTCCTATATTTCAGCCATTTTTATCTATTTTGAGTATTTTTTTTATTTTCTCTAAGCTCAAAAAAAGTATGTGTAAAAATTATTAATATTATGACAATTCCTCCAATTATTGTTTTTGATGATGGCTGTTCATGAATAACTAGCCATACCCAAATTGGTCCAAGAATAGTCTCTAGAATAAAAAATATTTCAACTTCATATGCTGGAATATATCTTGGGGCAATAGTTATACATGCTAATGGGATGAGTAAGAATAATCCCATTATAATAATAAAGAATAATTGATCTGAACTTACTAAAAGTGACTCAGGAAATGAATCAATAAATGCAAACGCTATTAAAATAGTAAATAATTTAGCTATTAAAAGTGAAGGAAGAAAGTCAAATGACTTACTATAGCGAATCACAACAGCACCACCACCCATAAAAATCGCTGTTAGCAATCCAAAAAAATCTCCAAAAAGACGGCCCCCTTGATAAGACTCGTAAAAAATAAATAATATAGTCACAAAACAAGCAATAATTGTTAACCACATTCTTTTACTAGGGTGTTCTTTGATAAATAGTGAACTAAGTATGGCAGTTGCAAAGGGAGTTAATGCAATCATGATTAGTGTATTTGCTACATTTGTATTTTGAATGGATAGTACAAATGCAGTGTTACCTAATGCAATTAAGGCAGCATATAATAAACCAGGCAATCCTGTTATTAGTAAAGCATGAAGAAAATTTTTTTTATAATAAAGGAGTAAGAAAATAAATAAGCAAAAGGAAGGGATTAGTCCTCTATAGAAAAGTAACTCCCAAGACGGAATATTGATTAGACGAATAAATAAAGAATCTGGAGTAATAATTAGAACACCAAATAAAGATAGAAAAATTCCTTTTTGTTTATCTGTTAAATTCATTATTTTATTAATTTAATTTTTTTACTTCTCTTATTGAAATATAAATTCCACTTGATACAATAAAAAATAAACCTAACCATAACCATTTGTTTGGAAAGTCGCCAAAGAAATAATAACCAATTAAAATATTATTAACTATTTCAAAATAAGCCAAAGGTGCAAGCTTAGATGCTTCAGCATAGTTTAATGATAAGATTAAACAAAAATGAGCAAACATTCCAACAGCCGCTAAACCAATCATTAAAAGCCATTGATTAATAGTTGGCGTTGTCCAAAAATATGGAACAATAACACTAATTATAATAGCGCCAAATACACCAGTAAATATTAATGTTAGATAGGGGTTGTCAAAAGATGAAAGTTTTCTAGTTGAAATTACATAAAATGCATAGGATATTCCCGCTCCAAGACTGGCAATTGATGCTAGGTTAATTTTGATAATACCAGGCTGAATAATAATAAGTGCTCCAATAAATCCTACAAATACTGCAGCCCATCGATGAATCCCAACTTTTTCTTTTAATAACAAAGCAGATAAAATTGTAACAAAGATTGGAGCAACAAAAGCCAAAGTAAGGGATTTTGCTAAAGAAATAACAGAAATGGCATAAAAAAAACAAATAGTTGATAAAAATAAAAAGATACTTCTAGACATTTGAAGTAAAAAATTACGTGGCCACGTTAGATATTTTCTAAAAAAGAAAAATGTGATTGGAAGACTCATTGCAACCATAAAAAAATATCTTGCCCAAACAACTTCTACAAAATGCATCTCAGTACTTAAATATTTTGCCATACCGTCCATTATGGGTAGTGTGCCCCAAGCTATAAGATTTAATATAATTGCTTTCATTTGGATATTTATAGAAAAAGTATTGTTGATTAGTTATTAAATGTTTTATAAAAAATGTATTTATTAATTATTATTTGAGGGTTAATAATCTGTTATTTAAATATTTAAGGAGATAAAATGGCTATAAACTTGGCGGAGGTCGCAAAAAAGAAAAAAATAAAATACTTTTTAATAAGTTATGTAGATTTTTTTGGAGTACTTAGATCTAAATTAGTCCCTGCTCAATCTATAAAAGAAATGCAAAAAGAAGGTGCAGGATTTGCTGGTTTTTCTACGTACTTAGATATGTCTCCATCTGACCCAGATATGGCAGCAATACCTGATCCGAATAGTTTTATACAACTTCCATGGCAAATGGATGTTGGTTGGTTAGCAGCAGATTTATGGATGGATGGTAAACCAGTAGATGCCTCTCCTCGTGTTATGTTACGTAATCAAATTAATAAATTAGCAAAGAAAAATATGCACTTAAAAAGTGGTGTTGAATGCGAATATTTTTTAATTTCTCCAAGTGGTGATTCTATTGCAGATCAAAAAGATATTGCTGATAAACCTTGTTATGATCAATCTGCATTGATGCGTCAGTATGATTTAATTAGAGGTATATGTGATTCAATGATTATGCTTGGTTGGGGTCCGTACCAAAATGATCATGAAGATGCTAATGGACAATTTGAAATGAATTGGGATTTTTCAGACTGCCTACAAACGGCTGACCGTCATGTTTTTTTTAAATTTATGGTTAGAACTTTAGCAGAAAAAGTAGGTTTAAGAGCTACCTTTATGCCAAAACCCTTTATAGATAAAACTGGAAATGGGTGTCATGCGCACCTATCGATCTGGAATAAAAAAGGTAAGAATTTATTTTTAGATAAAAAAGATCAATTAGGATTATCAAAAACTGCTTACCATTTTATGGGTGGAATTATGAACTCAGCTGAAGCTTTAACTGCGTGGTTTAATCCAACCATTAATAGTTATAAAAGAATTAATGCTCCTGTTACTGATTCTGGAGCTACTTGGTCTCCTAACACTATTACCTATTCTGGTAATAATAGAACTCATATGATACGTGTTCCCGGCTCAGGTAGATTTGAATTAAGGTTAATGGATGGAGCAACTAATCCTTATTTATTACAAGCTGGAATTATTGCAGCAGGATTAGATGGTTTAGATAAAAAAAGAAACCCAGGTAAACCTATTAACGTAAATATGTATGAGGAAGCTCATAAGGTTAAAGGTGCAAAAAAATTACCATTAAGTTTAAATCAGGCATTAAGTAATCTAAATAAAAGCAAAGTTCTTAAGTCTGCTTTTGGTAAAGATGTTATCAATTCCTACATAACGTTAAAAAATAGAGAAATTAAAAAGTATAATTCATCTCAAGAAAAGAGAATTGGCTTCAAAAAATCAAAATCAAATAAATCTAATATAATTACTCAATGGGAAAGAGACAATACTTTAGATTGTTAAATTTATAAATTAAACATGTCAAAGATTGGTTGGAGTAATTTTGTTGTTTGGCAGTGTAGTATTCGACAACGTAATTTCAGGATGTTTAGTGGAAAACCATCTGAAGGAACAGTAGCTAATCTATCAGAAATTAAATCAAACAAAGAGCTTTGTAGTATTAGATCAGTACTGCTTGAAAAAAACTGCAATGATACAGCGAAAATGTTTGAATTTATGATTAAACAAACCAATGAACCTGAAATAAGATTTGATAAAATTGTAAAATTTCTTTCATCAGAATATTATAATACTCCCGCTAACTTTGATGGTTCCTTTACTGCCACTTTTGATGTTAATTCAGAATTATATAAAAAAATAATTAAGAAAAAAAAATTAAACACACAATTTTTTGAAAGAGAGACTGGTTTTTATTTTCCAGTTAATATTAATAAATTAAAAAAAAATGATGCAAAATGGAAATATACTTTTTTTCATAATTTTTTCTTTAATCCTAATTTAAATGAAAACATCGAAATAATTCACTTTAGTCCAATAAAAACTGGATTAAAAAAAATTATTTAGATTAAAATAATAATAAATTAAAAATTATTTATCAAAACCTGGTATCCAATTCGTGCCTGCTAAAGGAACTCGGGCCATAGCAGCAGATTCAACGGTTAAAGCACAAAGATCCTCAGGTTCTAAATTATGCAAATTATTTTTACCACAAGCTCGTGCTATTGTTTGTGCTTCTAAAGTCATCACTTTTAAATAATTAGATAATTTTTTACCTGCTTTAATGGGGTCTAATCTTTTCATTAATTTTTTATCTTGTGTAGATATTCCTGCTGGGTCATTACCTTCATGCCAATCGTCATATGCTCCGGATACACTTCCAAGTTTTTTATATTCTTTTTCCCATTTAGGATCATTATCTCCAATTGCTATCATCGCTGCTGACCCAATTGATACAGCGTCTGCACCTAAAGCAAGTGCCTTAGAAACATCGGCTCCATTTCGAATGCCTCCAGAAATAATAAGTTGCACTTTTCGATGCATATTTAAATCTTGAAGAGCATCGACTGCGGGACGTATACAAGCTAATGTAGGTTGTCCAACATTTTCAATAAAAACTTCCTGTGTAGCTGCTGTTCCACCCTGCATACCATCAAGTACAACTACATCAGCTCCCGCTTTTATAGCTAAGGCAGTATCGTAGTACGGTCTAGCTCCTGCAATTTTAACAAAGATTGGCACTTTCCATTTTGTTATTTCTCTCAATTCTGTAATTTTTATCGCTAGATCATCAGGGCCTGTCCAATCAGGATGTCGGCATGCTGATCTTTGATCGATCCCTTTTGGTAGATCTCTCATTTCTGCCACACGGTCACTAATTTTTTGACCTAATAACATACCTCCACCACCAGGTTTTGCTCCTTGACCAATAACAACTTCAATTGCATCAGCTTTTCTCAAATCATCAGGATTCATTCCATAACGAGAAGGAAGAAGTTGGTAAACAAGTGTTTTAGATTGACCTCTCTCTTCTTTGGTCATACCTCCATCTCCAGTTGTAGTTGAGGTTCCAGCTATAGACGCACCCCTACCTAAAGCTTCTTTAGCCGGGCCAGATAATGCTCCAAAACTCATACCTGCAATTGTTATTGGAATATCAAGTTCTAAAGGTTTTTTTGCATAACGTGATCCTAAAACAACATTCGTTAAACATTTTTCTCTATAACCCTCAAGTGGATACCGAGACATAGAAGCTCCTAAAAAAAGTAGGTCATCAAAATGAGGTAGTTTTCTTTTTGAGCCACCACCACGAATATCATAAATACCAGTTGCAGCTGCTCTTCTTATTTCTGAATTTGTATAATCATCAAAAGTCCATGATTTACGTGGAGTTGTGAATATATTTTTTTTCTTTTTTGCCATACTAATAATCAGAGATGTTATCTATATTAAAATTATATAGTTTTCTCTGAGATCCAAATTTTTTAAAATCTTTTACTTTAAATTTTTTTATCTTTCCAGTTTCCAATAAATCTTCAATTTTTTTTATATCTTTTTTGTTTATTTTTTTTTCAACACAGTCCACACCTAAACTCTTTGGTTTTCCTGCTAAATAGATAACAGTCTCATAGATACTGTCACCAAGTGCTTCACCAGCATCACCACAAATAAGCAATGTTCCTGATTGAGCCATGAATCCCGACATATGACCTACAGACCCTTTAACAATTATATCAATACCTTTCATTGAAATGCCACAGCGAGAGCTAGTGTCACCATCTATAATAATTGTACCACCATGAGCAGTAGCGCCAGCAGACTGCGAGGCATTACCTTTTACATGAATTAAGCCAGACATCATATTTTCACCTAAGCCAGTCCCAGCATTACCGTTAATAGTAATATGTGCTTTTTGATTCATCCCTCCACAATAATATCCTACATGTCCATTTATTTTTACGGATATGTTTTCAGTTAATCCTGCGCATATAGCATGATGACCACTTGGATTTTTTACAGTAAATTCTCTTTTGTTATTTTTATAACTAATATTTTGAAGATAATTATTTATTTTTCTTAAAGTGTTTTTCTTAAAATCTAAATTTTCTATTTTCCCCATGTATATACAACTCCTGGTTTTGGTTCATAAATATTAGATTTATTGACATAAGGAAGATGAGCCATAGCCTGAAATTCAGAAGCTACAGCAACATAGTCATTGTTTTCTGCTATTACAGCAGGTTTGCAGGCAATTTCATCTCTTAAGACAGCAAATCCTTTATTAGTTCCAGCAATAAAAGTATAAAAACCATCTAAATCTGTAAGAGAGTCTGTTAAAGTTTTCTTCATTGATTTATTTTCTGATAATTTTTGACTGATATAACCTGCAGCTACTTCAGTATCATTTAAAGAATCAAATGTTTTGCCTTTTTTAATTAATTGTCTTCTTAGGTTGTTGTGATTAGATAAAGAACCATTATGAACTAAGCATTCATCTTCTCCAGTTGAATAAGGATGTGATCCATCAACTGTTATTGCACTTTCAGTTGCCATTCTAGTATGACCGATAGCATGTGAGCCAGAAAAATTTTCTAGCTTAAATTTTTTAACGATTTCTGATGGATTTCCAACTTGTTTAAAAATTTCAATTGATCTTCCATAACCTACTAATGAAATTTGACTAAAATTTCTATGAATATAAGAAATAAATTTTTTAGGTGTAGTTGATGTTTGAACAACTATATGATCTGAAATATTTTTTATTGTTATATCTTTAAATTTTTGTTTAACAACTTGATCAAATTCACTTGATAAAGTGCTATTTAAACAAAGGGAATATTTATAATATTTTTTTGATACTTTATTATTATATATTGCAAAACCTGCAGAGTCCGGTCCTCTTGATGACATATTATCAAGCATACCACTTAAATAAAACCCAAGTTTATTATGCAATTTTTTCTTTTTTAAATATAAACCTACTATACCGCACATAAAATTATAAATTAAAATAACTCAATACATAAATATATATAATCTTATAAAAGCAAGAGCTAAATATAAAAAATTTTAGTATTGAATTTTATAAAATTTTAATTAAACTTTTTATATGCCTTCTTTAGTACCACAAGAGGATGATTTGAAGACATTTGAAATTTAATTAATAATTCTCTTGCTATCATATCTCGATCCTGTTGATCTTTTGGCAATTTTAATTTTGGCGGAGTTGTAACCCATCCATTTATATTTCTATCAAACACAGCAGGTTTACCATTTTCATAACCCATATGAACATCTTCCAGCCAGTTTAGATCATCCCAACCCATGTGTTCAATATATTTTTTTAAAAAGGGAGTTAATCGATTATAATCAGGTAATAGATTAACATCATAGCGATAGCCAATATGTTGACCTATCATTTTTTCTCTAGCAGTTTTAATACCTTTATCTTTTTGTTTAGAAGATTTTACTTTCTTTTTTATAGTTTTTTTATTTTTTTTCTTAACCATATGTATCTCCTAAATTGAATGGAAGTTGTCAACGCCTACAGTATGATCTGTTCCTGCAAGTGGTACTTTTGCAAGTGCAGATGCTTCCATAGTCAATGCAGCAAGATCTTCTGGTTCTAATGAATGAATGTTGGTTTTACCACACGCTCTTGCTAAGAGTTGAGCCTCTAAGGTCATCGCATGTAAATAGTTATAAACCCTAAGCGCTGCATCATCTGGATTTAATCTTTTTCTTAATTCAGGATCTTGTGTTGCAACACCTACCGGACATCTTCCTGTATGACAATGATAACAGTACCCTGCTTCTACTCCTAATTCTTTTTCAAAATCAGCTTCTGGAATATCTTTATTACAATTAAGTGCAACTAATGCGCCTGTGCCGACAGAAATACAATCAGCGCCTAGTGCTAAAGCTTTCGCCATATCTGCCCCATCTCTAAGTCCGCCTGCAAAAATTAAAGTGACATCTCCTGATTTTCCTACATCATCTAATGCTCTTCTTGCTTCTCTTACCGCTGCTATACCAGGAATACCTGTATTAGCTGCAGCAATATGAGGACCTGCACCAGTTGAGCCTTCCATACAATCCAAATAAATTGAGTCTGGATCGCATTTAGCTGCCATTCTAACATCATCATAAACTTTAGCTGCGCCAAGTTTTAGTTGAATTGGTACTTGGTTATCAGTTAACTCTCTAAGTTCCTGAACTTTTAATGCAAGATCATCCGGTCCTAACCAGTCAGGATGTCTAGCCGGTGATCTCTGATCAATACCTGCGGGCAAAGATCTCATTTCAGCAACTTGGTCAGTAACTTTTTGTCCCATCAAGTGCCCACCCATTCCAACTTTTTGACCTTGTCCTATAAATACTTCTATTCCATCCGCTAATTGAGCATGGTGAGGATTAAATCCATATCGAGATTGAATGCATTGATAATACCACTTATGAGAATATCTTCTTTCATCTGGAATCATTCCACCTTCACCTGAACATGTTGCGCTTCCAGCCATTGTTGCTCCTCTTGCAAGTGCAGTTTTTGCTTCATAAGATAAAGCGCCAAAGCTCATTGAAGTTATATAAACTGGAATATCTAACTCTATTGGGTTTTTACATCTTGGACCAATTACGGTCTTTGTTTCACATTTCTCTCTATACCCTTCAATTACAAATCTAGTAAGAGTACCAGGTAAGAATGTTAAATCATCCCAGTGAGGTATTTTTTTCATAAGAGCCATACCACGCATACGGTATCTGCCTAACTGCGACTTAATATGAATATCGTTTATAACATCAGGGGTAAAAATTGAATTACGACCTAATAAACTTTTATCTGTATTTTTTTTATTTTTTTTAGCCATTATTCAATCCTTTCTAAATTGCACCTTTTCTCTCAGTTGGTTCTAAATTATCATAATTCCATAATTTTTTTCCTGAAACAATTTTTGTAATTTTTTTATAATCAATTTTTTTATCAATTTCGGAAACTTTTATTTTTCTTTTTAACCAAGCTATATCTAAATCAGTAAGCTCCGCCTCAACGGCATCAGCACCCAATGATTTAATTGAGCCTCCAACAAAAATAGTGCCATCATAAAGTGAGTCACCTAAATTAGGACCAACATCTCCCAGAATTACTATTCTTCCTCGTTGCATCATAAAGCCTGTAAAAGCTCCGGCATCTCCACCTACTATGATAGTGCCGCCTTTCATATCAATACCTGATCTAGCGCCAACACTTCCTTTGCAAATTAAATCTCCACCTCTAATCGCTGCTCCAAAACAAGATCCAGCATTTTTTTCTACAACAACTTTACCAGCCATCATATTTTCAGCGCAGGACCAGCCAACTCTTCCAGATATTCTTACAACAGGCCCATCAACTGAACCTATTCCAAAATATCCGAGACTACCTTCTATAATTAAGTTCAGTTTATTTAAAATTCCAACACCAATACTATGTTTTGATCCAGGATTTTTTATGACAATTGTTCCATAACCTTTAGCCATTAGTTCGTTTATTTTTCTATTGATATCAATACATTCTAAATTATTTGCATCAATTTCTGTTCTTTTATTAAAGTCAACTTTATGGGCGTCATGATAAAAGAAATTTTCGGTCTCTTCTGGATTAAAAAAAACTTGTTGGGTACGGCCGGTTAAAACTTCATCATGCAAACCCATTTCAGTAGATTTATGTTTTTTTATGCTTGCCATACTTTTACCTCTCCTTCATAAGGATCATAAGTGTCTATCTCTTGAGGAAGAACAGTTCTTATTGCAACTTCCTCAGAAGCAAGTGCTACCAAATCATCACTTTCATACAACACCATTGGTTTAGCAGCCATATGATCTTTGGCCATTCCTAATTTATCTTTAGTTGCGACTAAATATGTAAACACACCGTCCAAGTCATCTAAGGATCCTCTCATCGCTTCTTCTAGATCTATTCCATTACGTATTTTATCAGCAAGATAAACTGCAATTAGCTCAGAGTCACATGTAGACATAAAGCGCATCCCTTTTTTTTCAAGAGCTCTTCGATTATTCCAATAATTTGTTAATTGACCATTATGAACAACGGATACATCACTAAATGGATACGCCCAATATGGATGAGCAGAACGAATATCCACACCAGATTCAGTTGCCATTCTAGTGTGCCCAATGCCATGAGTACCGGCAAAATCACTGAGATCATATTGGTTAGCAACAACTGAAGCATCACCAATATCTTTTATTAATTCCAGTGACTTACCTAGAGATAAAATTTCTGTCATTTCAACTGATTCAATTTGTTTTGCTAAATCAAGTAAATCTCCATCATAAGAAATTACATATCTATAAGAATATGGGGTGATCTGCTCTTCTTTATGAAGAGTTGCGCCTGAAGTAGATATTTTTGAATTTACCTGTTCTACCCTTTCTTGATAGACACTTTCATCCTCCATTACTGCAGAACTACCTTCTTTGACATTTTCACCAACCTTAAACCTTAAAATATAATTATTCGACTCACCATTTCCATATAAAGCATAGCCAGTTGAGTCTGGTCCTCGATGTTTTAGAGATTGCAGCATTTTTTGCATTTCTCCACCTACGTTTGTAGATTTACCTTTGTGAATTATTCCAGCAATTCCGCACATACTAATTATCCTTTCTTAGATTATGGCAATACGTCCAAGTAAGTATCAACATCCCATTGCGTAACTGCAGAAAGGAATTTTTCCCACTCATCTTTTTTATAATGCATAAAGACTCTAAGCATATCTTCAGGCAATGCGGCTTTAACCACTTTATCACTATCTAATCGATCAATAGCTTCGCCTAAAGTTAAAGGAAGTTTATCAACTGTTTTGCCTTCTTTCATTGCATCATAAATATTTTTTTTCTCAGGTTCTCCTGGATCCATTTTATTATCTAGACCATCTTCAAAAGCTTTTAAAATACCAGCTCCCATTAGATATGGGTTATGAGATGAATCTACTGATCTGTATTCTACTCGACCAGGGGCAGAAACACGAACACTACAAGTTCTGTTTTGATATCCCCAATCTGCATATACTGGTGCCCAGAAACCTGTATCCCAAAGTCTTCTATAAGAATTAACTGTTGGTGATCCTAAACAAGTTAAAGCAGGTAAATGTTTTAATAAACCAGCAATACTATTTAATCCAACAGGACCTGGCTTAACTGGATCTATTTTTGGATCAGGCATAAACATATTTTCACCTCCTGAAATGTGGGTAAAAACTTGATCCATACCTGGTAATGGATTGTTGCCAATAGGTGTCGATTTTAATTCTCCACCTTTCCAAAGTGAAACGTTTGTATGACATCCATTGGCAGAAACACCCATAAAGGGCTTACTCATAAAGCATGCGATTAAATTAAATTCTCTTGCAACTTGAGCACAAATTTGTCGATAAGTTGTAAGTCTATCAGCATTCCTTAAAACATCATCGTACATGAAATTTAATTCTAATTGACCAGGGGCATCTTCATGATCTCCTTGAATAACATCTAGACCCATAGCACGACAATATTCAATTACTTTCATATATACAGGTCTTAGGGATTCAAATTGGTCAATATGATAACAATAAGGTCTTGAAAATCCATCTCCTGTTGGCTCTCCATTATCTTTCTTCGTCAACCACATCATTTCTGGCTCAGTACCAGCACGCATATTCATTCCAAATTTTTCTTGAAATTGATCTTGGAAAATTTTTAAATTTCCCCGACAATCAGATGTTAAATGCCCTCCGGGATTTTCATCTTCTTCTCTGTTTCTAAAACAAGTACACCAAACACGTGCAACTCTTTTATCCCAAGGCAATTGCACAAATGTATCAGGTTCAGGAATACCCACAAGCTCAGATGATTCAGGTCCATATCCAATATATTCACCATGCCTGTCTACAAATAAATTAGCTGTAGCACCGTAAACTAATTGAAATCCTTTTTCTGCTAAAGTTTCCCAATGATCTGCAGGAACACCTTTACCAACAATTCTTCCTGTTACAGAAACAAATTGATAATAGATATAAGTAATTCCTAATTCTTTTATTTTATTTCTTACATCTTTAACTAATTTATCTCTGCCTGGTTGATTTACAAAATTTTCTAAATCACTCATATTATTTCCCCCCAATTGAATTATAAAAACTATACAACATCATATTAACTCCAAGGAAAAGGACTATTTGATGTTGGATGTAATTTTCCTTGCTCATATCTTGAAAACCTAAAAGGTTCTAATAATGAGCTTTTTTCACCTAAAACTTCGTCAGCTACTAATTTACCCACACCAATCATTTTATAACCATGATTAGAGTCAGCAATTAAATATACATTTTCTCTGAATTGATCAAACACAGGAAAGCAATCTGGCGTAAAACACCCTAAGCCTCCACCATCTTTTTTGAATAGGTGTGATTTTCCTTCAAATCTTTTATGACAAAAAGCCAAAGCTGAACTCCACATATCAGCAAATTCATCAGTAATAACAAAATCTTCTGATTTATTTCCATAAGGATCAACATTAACCCCTTCTCCTCCAGGTTCTCCAACTTTATAAGGAGATGATCCACCTTGTATACCGCCAAAATGAAAATCTGGCTTATAATATATTCCCCACAATTTATCTGTGATAAGATGTTGCTTATCACTGTCTGAATAAAGAGGTGCATCAGTATCAACATGAATAACGGGAGGCATATTGCCGTCGTCAGTTTTTAAAAAATTAGGATCAACTCTTAGAACTCCTTCAGTTAGCATCCAATAATGCCACATTGGATAATCTTTATGAATGTTTCCATCTTCACCTTTAATAGTAATTTTGTTTGGCAAATCTAACATATCCCAAAAAGACTTTGCCCATGGCCCTGGTCCAACTATTACTTGATCACACTTTATTAAACCCTTATCAGTTTCAATTCCCGTAACAGCAGATGAATTAGACCCATATTGAAAACCTTTTACTGTTGTCCCTGTTAAAATACGAACACCTTCTGCCTCAGCCTTATCTGCTAAACCATAAATAGCTGATGTATTATTTGCATATCCACCTCTTTTTTCATGCAAAACACTTGTAATTCCTTTTGCTTGCCAATCACCAAACATTTTTTTCATATAATTTTCTGAGTCTTTTTCACCCTGTATAAAAACTGAGTCGTATCCAATATTTTTTTGCTGAGCATAAATTTCAGCAACATCATTTTCCATGCACTCAGGACTTATCTGCATATAACCTACATCATGATAATGAAATTTTTTTGCATCACTCTCCCATACTTCAACACACATTGCCATTAACTCCCTCATAGCAGGTTGGTAATAATTATTACGAACAACTCCACAAGCAACACCGCTTGCACCTGCAGCAATTGAGTCTTTATCAATAACAACTATTTTAGAGCCATCACCTTTACCTTTTGCTTTTAATTTGGCAGCTAAATGCCAAGCAGTACTTAGACCATGAATTCCTGCACCTATAATTGCGTAATCTACCTTTTCCGGGAAAGCCATATGTTTTATTTTCCTATAATTTTTTTAATTTTGAAGGTTTATTTTAAACTCTATATAGCTTAAAGTAATTGTTTCAAGCACTGAAACATCTTAGTTTTCAATCAATTTTTTTGATATCAATTTCGCTGTATCTGTTACTCTGTATGCCAAATCTTCCACAGTTTTAACATTTATACTTCCTTTGGTTCCAGAAATTGCAATTCCTGCAATCGCTCTTTTTTGAGAATCCATTATTGGAGCTCCTATTCCATAAACATAATCAAATGTTTCTGCTTCATTTAAGCTATAGCCTTTTTTTCTGACTTTTTCTAAATTTATATAGAGCTTATCTAAAGTAGTAATGGTATTTGAAGTATGTTTATGAAGGGTATAACTTTTATAAATTTCCTTTAATTCATCTCTTGATTTGTAAGCAAGAATTGCTTTTCCAAGTGCACAACTATGAGCGTCTAATCTCATTCTAAAAGCTCTTGGAGCATTCTCACCTTGTGGATCAACTTTATCACAATAAACAATGTGAGGCCCTTCTAAGACTGCAAGATAAGTTATGTGATTAGTTTCGTATGATAAATTTTTAATGTGCTCAAAGCATAAAGTTGTCAATGTTTTAAGAAAATCAGATTTATCACCAAACTCAAAAATTTTATGCCCTAAAGAGTAAAGATTATTTGAAGTATCTTTGAAGATATAGCCTAGGCTAGTGAGATAGGTTAAAATTCTAAATGCAGTGGCTCTATCTAACTTAGTCATTAAGGAAACTTGGCTAGCTTTTAGAGGTTTTGGTGATTTTCCAACACATTCTATTATTGCTAAAGCTTTTTTTATTGAACCACTTAAATAATTACGCGTCATAATAAATTTATATGCAAAATATATATGAATAATAGTAAATTATTTATTTTAAAATATAATATAATTAATAATTTATGGATAAAAACAGCATTCAATTAATTTCTAGTATTAATTTTTGGAAGGGTAAAATTAATATTTCCTCCATTAAAGGAGGAATTACAAATAAAAACTTTCTTGTTGCTGATGGATCTAAAAAATATTTTGTAAGAATAGGAGATGATATTCCAGAGCATTTAGTTTTTAGATCAAATGAAGTACAGGCAAGCAAGGCAGCTTCCAAAATTGGTATTTGTCCTAAATTATTATTTAATGAGAAATCAATTCAAGTTTTTAACTATGTTGAAGGTAAAACTTTTGAGTCTGAAGATATTAAAAAAAATTTAGATAATGTAACAAAACTTATAAAGAAAGTTCATACCAAAATCCCAGATCAACTTATAGGTCAATCTGTTATTTTTTGGGTTTTTCATGTAATTAAAAATTATAAAAATTTTTTAGATGAACATAAAAGTTCATACATAAAAATTCTTCCAGATCTTCTAAATAAAGCTCTTAAATTAGAAAGTATATCATCGCCTTTTGAAATAGTGTTTAGTCATAATGATCTGCTTCCAGCAAATTTTATTCAAGATCAAGAAAAAATATGGTTGATTGATTGGGAATATGCAGGATTTAATACACCATTGTTTGACCTTGGCGGACTAGCTTCTAATAATGATTTTAATGAGAATGAAGAAAAATATTTACTTGAAAATTATTTTGAAAAAAAATTATCAACAGAATTACTTATAAAATACAAAGCTATTAAATCTGCTTCCTTGTTGAGAGAAACTATGTGGAGTATGGTTTCTGAGATTACCTCCAATATCGAATTTGATTATAAGAGCTATACTGAGGAAAATTTAACAAAATTTAATGAATCTTTTGATGAAGAATTCAAAATAAATTGAAGTTTATTTGAGATATATTAAGATAATTTTCACTATTTGAATTAATTAAAAAAAGCAAATTAAATTATGAATATTGATATTAGCAAATATCCAGTAAGAAGATCAAATCCTATTGTCTTAGATTCTTATGGACTTCCTGAAGATACGGAGAGATACATTATAAAAGGACAAGGTTTAATTGGTATAGACTTAGATAAGGGTGACAATTTATATCTTAAAAATTTAGAAGGTAATCAAATTTGTGAAATAACTATTTTTGATAGTGAAGGAAATAATAATCAAAATATTATTAATAAAAAACCTGAAATAGAAAATTCTTTTTTGAAAGAAATTTTAAATAGCAGTTCTGATAAATTATTTTTAATTCAAAAATTAAAGAATAAAAAAATTAATCTTAATAAATTTAGTTCATCTTTGTATTTTAATGAAAATTCTAAAAGAAATGATAGCGAAAATATAACAATAAATGAAAATTGTTTTATTGTCTTAGCCTGTCCTGGTGAAAATATGATTGTTGGAAATCAAAATCCACCTTCTGATATCGAAGTTATAGTTAAAAGAATAAATCCAAAAAATAATAAATTAGAGAGAACTTTACCTGAACCTCTAGCTTCGCCTAAAGAAGAAATTTTAATAAAAGATAGTTCTGCAAGTGCCTATGAAATTAAAAAAGGAGACTATATTCAAATTATTGATTTATTTGGAAGACAGTGCTCAGACTTTATGGCATTTGATAGTAATGCACTTCAAAATGGTAATGAACTATCAATTGATACTACAGCAAGTAGAGCTATTTTAGGTGGCTCGTATGCAATGCCTGGTTTGCACTCAAAATATTTTGATAAAAATCTAGAACCTCTGGTCGAGGTAGTACAAGACACTATTGGTAGGCATGACACTTTTGGAACAGCTTGCACGAGAAAATTATATGAAGATCAAGGATATTTTGGTCATATAAATTGCTCAGATAATTTTAATTTCGCACTTGATAAATATGGAGTTGAAAAAAGAAATGGTTGGGCAGCTATTAATTTATTTTTTAATACTGGGATAGATGCGAACAATGTAATTTTTTCTGACATGCCATGGTCTCGTCCCGGAGATTACGTCCTCTTTCAAGCACAGAAAGATCTTGTATGTGTGTCATCATCATGCCCTGATGATATTGATACTGCAAATGACTGGAACCCTACAGACATATACGTTAGAGTTTATTCAGAAAAAAATAGATTTGCAAAATCTATTGGTTATAGAAAAAATGCTGGAAGTGATTTTATGCTAACAAAAGAAACAGGTTTTCATCCAAGAACATCTAAACTAACAAATGATATGATGGACTCTTCAGGTTTTTGGATTCCTAATAAATTTAATAATTTTGGAACTATTAGAGAATACACTGAATGTAGAAATAATGTAGTCATGATGGACTTATCATCATTAAGAAAGTTTGAAGTTCTTGGACCTGATGCTGAAGAATTACTTAATGTAGCGCTTACAAGAAACATAAAAAAACTAGCAATTGGTCAAGTAGTATATTCAGCAATGTGTTACGAGAATGGAACTATGATTGACGATGGTACACTCTACAAATTAGGGGATCATAATTTTCGATGGATTTGCGGTAGTGATTATTCAGGAGAGTGGCTCACTCAATTAAGTGAAGAATTAAAACTCCATACAAATATTAAGTCCTCAACAGATCACCTTCATAATATTTCAGTGCAGGGACCAAACAGTAGAAAAGTGTTATCCAAAATTATATGGACTCCTCCTGCCCACCCAGATGTTAATAATTTAGAATGGTTTCATTTTACTATTAGTAGAATTGGAGATCATAAAGGAATTCCAATTATGTTATCACGAACTGGGTACACAGGTGAGCTAGGCTTTGAAATATACTGCCATCCTAATGATGCGTCTAAAGTTTGGGATGCAGTATGGGATGCAGGAAAAGAATTTAATATTTCACCGATGGGATTTGAAGCACTTGATATACTTAGAATTGAAGCAGGTTTAATTTTAGGAGGTAATGAATTTAGTGATGAAACAGATCCTTTTGAAGCTGGGATAAGCTTTACGGTTCCTCTTAAAACTAAAGAGCAAAACTTTATAGGTAAAGAAGCTTTAATTGAGAGAAAAGCACATCCTCATAGAAAATTAGTTGGATTAGAAATTGAAGGTAATGAAAAAGTTAATCACGGTGATTGTGTGCATAGTGGCAGAGCTCAAGTTGGAATCATAACAAGTGGAACAATTTCCCCAACTTTAAATAAAAATATTGCCTTATGCAGAATTGATGTTCGTTCATCAGAGCTTGGTACAAAGCTTGAAATTGGTAAGCTTGATGGTCACCAAAAAAGAATATCAGCTAAAGTTGTGTCTTTTCCTTTTTATGACCCTACAAAAAGTAAAGTTAGAGCTTAATTAGAATTAATTTTAATGAATAATTTGTCAGACTTAAGGAAAGTATTTAATATTCAAAGCTTAAAATGGGAATTGCTTGAAGATGAATCTAAAGATCAGGCAGGTAATATTTATTGGTTTAATTTAAGTTATGATCATACTAAGGGGGAAGGTTCCTACCTCTATAAAATGGAACCAAATACTAAATCAAAAGCTCATGAGCACACCGGTC
>JBJKYR010000006.1:0-17297 GCA_045560945.1 Alphaproteobacteria bacterium
CACCTTTTTATGTTTATTCTCAAACTAAAATTACCAATACATTTGAGCAATTAAAAAATAGTTTAGACTCTGAAATATTTTATGCTGTTAAAGCAAATTCTAATCAGTCTATCATCAAACTAATGGCTTCTTTAGGAGCTGGGGCTGATGTTGTATCAGTTGGTGAGCTTCAAAGGGCAATACTTGCTGGTGTAGAGCCTCAGAAAATAATTTTTGAAGGGATAGGAAAAACTAAACAAGATATAGCATTCGCCATAGAAAAAAATATTCGTCTCATAAACATTGAGTCAATTGATGAATTAGAGAGAGTTAATGAAGTGGCCCATAATCAAAATAAAAAAATTAATATTGGTATAAGATTAAATCCTAACATAGACGGTCAAATGCTTGATAAGATATCTACAGGGAAAAAAACAGATAAGTTTGGGATTGATACAGACAAACTAAATGAATTATTTCAAGTTCTAGAAGTCTCTAAAAATGTTAATCTTATTGGTATCAGTTGTCATGTTGGCAGTCAGATATTTAATATAAATGTATTTGCTGAAATTTTTCAGACAATGAAAGCTAATGCCCAAATATTTTTAGATAAAGGATATACCATTAAACATGTTGATCTAGGAGGAGGTCTTGGAGTGAACTATTCCCAAGATCAAGAAATACTTAATTTAGAACTCGTTAAAAACGAAATGAATAAATGTTATGTTGAAGTACCCTATAAATTATCTTTTGAACCTGGGAGATACCTTGTAGCAAATGCAGGCATTCTAGTAACAACAGTGATCTCAATTAAAAATAATGGTGGAATTAATTATTTAATAACAGATGCTGGCATGCATACATTAATACGCCCAGCTCTTTATACAGCACATCATGAAATAGAGTCAGTAAGCGGTGATAGAGAGAAACCAATTGATTATACCATTGCAGGACCAATATGTGAGAGTTCTGATATATTTGGAAAAAATATTAGTTTACCACAGCAACAAACTGGCAATCTAATTATTATAAAAGATACTGGTGCGTATGGGAAAGTCATGGCATCTAATTATAATTCAAGAGGCTTGCCAAAAGAAATACTTGTGAAGGATAATAATTTTTTTGTTATTCACAAACCTTTGAGCACAACAGAATTTATTAATCAGGATCACATTCCTGAATGGCTTTATTAATTTAATACTTGATAAATAATTTTAGCTAAATCATCAATAATCAGTCTTAGGTTGAAAAAAAATTCATTAATATAAAATAATAGTAAGACAAAAATATTTGTTCCAAAGGATCTAAAAACCCAAAATGTAAAAAATAAAAAAACTAACATAAAGATTACCAAAAAGGTATTTAGCAAACTAACTTTTTTTTCTCTTACTACTGTGCTTGGTAAATTTTTAATTTCTTTAGTTAAAATATCTGTTTCATGATTGTTTTTATTTAGTTCATTAATACCACTCTCTTCTGAAGATAACTTGGGTAAAGATGATGATAAAAATTCCTCAGACTTAAGAGGTTCTTGATACCATCGATGATTACAATTAGCACACTCAACCATTCTACCGTCAGGTTTTAAATCTGCAGAATTTACTATATATTTATAATCACAATCTGAGCATTGAATGAACATAAGCTATATATAGAGTAGAGAGGTTAGTATATAAAACAAAATTTATTTTATGTTATTACTTACTATTCTTTTTTATAGTGCTTTAGCATTTTGGACAATCTTAATGGGTATTTTAAGCTTACCATTCATTTTTTTCCCAAGTAAATATATCCGTTTTCCTGCTAAAGTATGGATTAAGGGTATTTTTATTTTGTTGGAATATATATGTGGTGTTACACATGAGGTTAGGGGATATAAAAATTTAACCAATGAGCCGCTTATTATTGTTTCAAAACATCAGTCTGCTTTTGAAACTTTTGCGCTGTATTACTACTTAGAGAGTAGTTTTTTCATTCATAAAAAACAGCTTTTCTACATACCTATTTTTGGACAATATTTGTTGAAGAGCAATATGGTATCAATTGATAGGGCGGGACAAGCTAAAGCAATGCGAAAGATGATATCAGATGTCAAAAAAAAATTAGATCATGGATCAACAATAATAATCTTCCCAGAAGGGACAAGAAAAAAACCAGGTGAAAAAACTAATTACAAAACTGGTTTTGTTGGAATATACAATACAACTAAACGAAAACTTCAACCTGTTGCATTAAACTCAGGGTTATGTTGGCAAAAAGGAATAAAAAAAATAAAAAAGGGGCATATCATAATAGAGTTTTTACAACAGATAGAAACTGGACTTAATAAAAAAGAAGTTTTAGAAAAAGTCGAATATTCTATTGAGTCAGCAACAAATAAATTACTGGATTAGTTTTTCTTTTCTGTTGGATCAAAACTTCCTGCTTGCCCAATATCTTCAATTTCTTTACGAATTTTTTTAGATTTATTAAATTTGTTTTCTAAAAATTCTAAATCACCATTTCTGATTGCTTTTTGATATGTTGAAAGATCCTCACTAAATCTCCCTAACATTTCTAAAACAGCATTTTTATTTTTTTGGTATACATCTCTCCACATTATCGGATCACTTCCAGCTAACCGAGTAAAATCTCTAAAGCCTGCAGCTGAATACTTTATAACTTCATCACGCATATGAGATTCAAGCTCTGTTGCTGTGCCGACAACAGAAAAGGCAATAAGTTGTGGAATATGAGAAGTCATCGCAAGTACTCTGTCATGTTTTTCAGCATCCATTATCTCTACAGTCATGCCAATTGATTTCCACATTTGGCTAATTGCATCTAAAGCTCTATCATCTTGATTAAATGGAGTGATTATACAATATCTGTTTTGAAATAATTTACTAAAGCCAAATTCTGGCCCACTCTTTTCAAGACCGGCTATTGGATGTGAGGGAATAAAAGTGATATTGGTATTTTTTTTTATTTTATTGTAATCACTTATAGTACTCATTTTTGTTGAACCTACATCAGTTACTAGAGTTGGAGTAGAAATATAACTTGCTATATCAAGAAATATTTTTTCATACGTACTGAGTGGTGTACAAATAATAATCAAATCAAATTGTGAGTTAAAATTTGCTAAATTTGTTTCACCTTGAATGAGTAAATTTAACTCTAGGCATTTTTTTATTACCTTATCATTAGAATCTAAACCATAAACATTATTAGCAACATGATTTTCAGTCAAAGCCCTTGATATTGAAGAGCCAATTAAGCCCATACCAATAATTAAAACTGAATTAAATTTTTTTTTCATTATTATAAATCTTTTAAAGAATTGATAGTTGCTTCCATTTCTTCTTTTGTTCCAATCGTAATACGAAGGTAATTTGCAAGTCCATAACTGTCTAATTGTCGAACGATAATTCCACTATTTGCAAGATGAGCAGATATTTTGTTAGCCTCTTCATTAGCTATTTCAACAAAAGAAAAATTTCCCTCAGATGGCAGTGTTTTTATTTTGATTTTTTCAAGTTCCGATTCAAACCAACTTTTTGTTTCATGATTAGATTTAATTACTTTATTCAAATATTCTTTATCATCCAATGCAATAATCGCCATTTCTTGAGATAAGCTTTGAGTATTAAATGGTCCTTTCACTTTATTAAGGATAGAGGCTACCTTTTTACTTGAGTAACACCAGCCTAACCTTATTCCAGCAAGGCCATAAGCTTTGGAGAAAGTTCTTGTAATAATTACATTTTCAAATTGACCTGCCAAAGAAAAGCCACTGTCATAATCTTCTTTAATAACATATTCTGCATATGCACCATCTAATACTAAAATAATGTTTTTAGGTAATTTGTCTAAAAGATCTATAATTTGATTACGGGTTAAGTATGTTCCTGTAGGGTTATTTGGATTAGCTAAATAAATTATTTTTGTTGAAGGTGTTACTTGATCTAAAATTGAAGTAACTGTAACTTTAAAATTTTCATCTTCTTTTACTAATTTAGAAGTAGCTCCCACTATTTTAGTAATTATTGAATACATTTCAAAACCATGTCTTGCATGTATTATTTCATCCCCATCCTGACAAAAAGCTAAAGCAGTAAATAAGAGTGTCTCATCAGACCCACAACCAAGAACAATTTGATTTGCATTTAAATTATGTATACTGGCTAATTTATCTCTTAATTTAGCTCCATCAATATTTGGGTAACGATGAGAATTTGAAAGTGTCTCCTGTAAATTTATTTTTTCTAATACTTTAGGTGATGGGCCATATGAGCTTTCATTAGAAGATAACTTAATAATATTATCTTTACCACTTATTGAGGACTTCCCTCCTTTATATGTATTAATTAAATTAATTGATCTTTTTACATCTATTATTGACTTCTCTTTTTCTTGCAATTTTGTAGATGCCTGAAAAATTTCTCTCCAAATTCTAACAATCGAGTCTTTTGAATATTTAGCTTTTGTGCTTTGGAGAATTCTATCCAAAACTTTTTGCTCTCTTTCATAATCAACAACGTCAATATGAGATTTCTTTTGCTCACCAATTTCAGTTACTATTTCAGCCCTTTCTTTCAATAGGTCCAATATTTTATCATCTAGTAAATTAATATTTGTCCTGAGCACATCTAATTTTTTATTATCCATAATATGAGGGTGTCTTTACAAACAATATGAGAATAAATCAAAATAAACAGTAATTTATTGATCAAAATGAACAAATATTGACAAAAAAAGGATATAAATTAAATAGCCCCTACACCGATTTGAAACAGCTTGCGGGTGTGTATCGAAACAGCTAAAGCGTGATACTCTCCCGCCAAAAAAATTTTAATTCGGTTTATAAGGTTATGAATAATATTGAATTAATAAATGATAAAAATTTAGATTGCAACTTTGCTATTTTTAAAGATGCAAACTTAACACTTGCGTCTGGATCAATATTAAAAAGTTTCAAATTAGCATATAAAACTTTTGGATCACTTAATAAAAATAAAACAAATGCAATACTAGTTTGCCATGCCTTAACTGGCGATCAATATGTTTCAGGTCATAATCCAATTACAGGCAAGGATGGATGGTGGGCAAGAATGGTTGGGCCAAATAAACCAATTGACACAAATAAGTTTTTTGTAATTTGTTCAAATGTACTTGGTGGTTGCGCAGGATCAACAGGCCCAAAAGAAACAAAAGAAAATGAACAAAATATTTATGGAAAAGATTTTCCATCTGTAACTATTAAAGATATGGTAAGCGCCCAAGTAAAATTATTGGATGCATTAAAGATTGCTCAATTGTTTAGTGTAGTTGGAGGATCTATGGGAGCAATGCAAGCTTTACAGTGGTCAATTGATTTTCCAAACAGAATTAAGTCTATTATTCATATTGCTGGGGCTCTTAAACATTCTGCACAAAATATTGCTTTTCATGAAGTAGGTAGGCAAGCGATAATGAATGATCCAAATTGGCATAAAGGAAATTATACCGAAAACAATGCAATTCCTGAAAGAGGATTATCTGTAGCTAGAATGATAGCTCACATAACTTACTTATCAGAAGATGCAATGCATAGAAAATTTGGCAGGAAGCTTCAATCAAGAGATATTATATCATTTGGTTTTGATGCAGATTTTCAAATTGAAAGTTATTTACGTTATCAGGGAAGATCATTTGTAGACAGGTTTGATGCAAATTCATATTTGTATTTAACAAGAGCAATGGATTATTTTGATCATTCTGAAAGCTATAGAAAAACACTTGAGTTTGTTAATAATCAAAAAAATAATATAAAATATCTTGTAATATCGTTTTCATCCGATTGGTTGTTTCCCACTAAAGAGAATAAAGAAATAGTTAAAATTTTAAATAGTTTATCAAAAAACGTAAGCTTTTTAGAAATTGATACAGATAAAGGTCATGATAGTTTCTTGCTGGATGAGCCAGAACTTGATTATGCTATAAAAGGTTTTTTTGATAGCAACTATGGAAAAATAAATGAATAATCTTAAAAGTATTAGAAAAGACTGGAATCTCATTGAATCATTGATCAAAGATAATTCACGTATTTTAGATGTAGGTTGTGGAGAAGGAGACTTAATACAACAACTTGAAAAAAATCTTACAGCTAAAGTTCATGGCATTGAAAAAAATGGAGAATTAGCCCTAAAAGGAATTGCCAAAGGTTTAAATGTAACTCATGGTGATGCAGAAAAGGATCTTTTGCAGTATTCAAATCATAGCTTTGATTATGTGATTCTTAGTCAAACACTACAAGCAATGATTGAGCCAAAAAAAATTCTAAAAGAATTATTAAGAATAGGATCAAAAGCTATTGTTTCATTTCCTAATTTTGGGCATTGGAAAATAAGACTTCAATTACTATTTAATGGTAAAATGCCAATAACTGAAGGCCTTCCTTATTCTTGGTATGATACACCAAACATACATTTTTTTACCTTAAAAGATTTTCAAAACCTCTGTAGCGAAATGAATATAGTTATTGAGAATAGCATTGGGCTTACCAATACAGGTAAACAGTTTTCAATTAATAACTCATTACTTCCAGCAAATATTATAACAAATGAAGCTATTTTTCTTCTTACTTACAAAGATTTTGAACCAATTAAACTAAAATCAACAAATAAAATTTTTACTAACAACTCAGCTATTATAAATTAATGAAAGATATAAAAGTAGAAATTATTAATCAGCTTAAAGATAATTATTCTTACTTAATATTTAATATTGCTACGTCCTCAAGTATTATTATAGATCCTGCTGAAGATGAAAAGATAATTCAAGTTTTAAAAAAAAACAAACTTAAGCTTGAATATATATTAATTACCCATCATCATAATGATCATACTTCTGGGGTTTTGGGTTTATTAAAAGAATATCCAGATGCACAAATATACTCTCCTTCTGAATTATTTTCTCTTACAATTAATAAAATAACTGATGGGGATAAAATTAAAACATCATTAAATGAGTTCCAAGTTTTTTCAACTCCAGGACATACCCTTGATCATGTTGTCTTATGTGATACAAAAAATAAGCTGTTATTTGTAGGTGATGTTCTTTTTCGCTTAGGTTGTGGACGTGTTTTTGAAGGCACAATTGAACAAATGCATAATTCTCTAAATAAAATTTTAAATTTGTCTGATGATATGACAGTTTATTGTGGACATGAATACACTTTAAATAACTTAAAATTTCTTGAACACCTTTTTGTACAAAATGATATTTTAGCAAATACAAAAAAACAAATACTGAGAGATCTAAAATTAAAAAATAAATCTATTCCATTTATTCTTGGTGATGAAAAAAGATCAAATCCTTTTTTAAATCCAGAATGTGAAATGGCATCTGAATTTAAAAAAAATAACAACTATTCAAATTTAGAGTTTTTTAGATATTTAAGAGAGAAAAAGGATAATTTTTAGCGATTTTTAGGCAAAAAATAACAGAATCTGAGTATTTTCATTTGACTATTAAATACCTTAGATATAAACGCCGTCCCATTGAAAGATCTTATGTTAGCAGTATTTAAAACAGGCGGTAAACAATATTCTGTAAAGGCAGGACAAATACTTAAAGTTGAGAAACTTGAAGGTAAAAAAGGTGATAGTATTTCCTTTAAAGATGTCCTTGCTGTTTCAGAAAATAGTCAAAATACCATCGGGGCTCCTCTTGTTGATGGGGCGATTGTAGAAGCTAAAATATTAGATCAAATTAGAGATAAAAAAATAATTGTCTTTAAAAAAAGAAAAAGGCAAAATTATCGATCAACTCAAGGTCATAGGCAATATTTAACTGTTCTTAAAATAGAGTCTATATCTATGGGTGGAAAAAAATCTGCATCAACTAAAAAAGAAACTGTAACTAGCAAATCGGTAAAAAAAGCAGCTCCAAAGAAAAAAGCAGCTCCAAAGAAAGCAGTTACAAAAAAAACAACTTCAAAAAAAACAGTTAAGAAAAAAACTACAACACCAAAGGAAGATAAATAATGGCTACAAAAAAAGCAGGTGGTAGTTCACGTAACGGTCGCGACTCGATAGGTCGTCGTTTAGGTGTAAAAAAGTTTGGTGGTGAAAAAGTTATTTCTGGAAATATAATTGTACGTCAAAGAGGCACCAAGTTTCATCCAGGAAATAATGTTGGTATTGGTAAAGATCATACTATTTTCGCTACTAGTGATGGCAAAGTTGCATTTAAAAAAACGCGCGTTAGAACATACGTATCAGTAGTACCCGCATAATAAATAGAATATTAATTTCTATTCTCTCTTATGAAATTTCTTGATCAAGCTAAAATATATGTTGCTTCCGGTAAAGGTGGGAAGGGATGCGTTAGTTTTAGAAGAGAAAAATATATAGAATATGGAGGACCTAATGGTGGTGATGGAGGTAGAGGTGGTGACATTATTTTTATTACTGATCAAAACTTAAATACTCTTATAGACTTTCGCTATCAACAACATTTCAAAGCTATGAAAGGTCAGGATGGCATGAGCAAAAATAAAACAGGCGCTAGTGGTGATGATATTATAATTAAAGTTCCACCTGGTACAGAAATTCACAATGAAGATAAAACTGTTTTACTTGCAGAATTATTAGAAAATAATCAAAAACATATATTCCTTAGAGGAGGAAAAGGAGGACTTGGTAATTCTCATTTTAAATCTTCAACCAATCAAGCCCCAAGACAATTTACTAATGGAGAAGCTTTAGAAGAGCAGTGGATATGGCTATCTCTTAAACTTTTTGCAGACGTAGGAATAATTGGATTACCTAATGCTGGTAAATCAACTTTTTTATCAAAAATTTCTAATGCCCAACCCAAAGTGGCTGATTATCCTTTCACAACACTGCATCCTGTTCTTGGAGTAATTAAAAAATTTGATAAAGAAATAGTATTAGCAGACATACCTGGCTTAATTGAGGGCGCCCATGAAGGAAAAGGTCTTGGTGATAAATTTTTAGCGCATATAGAGCGATGCAAAATTCTTCTTCACCTTGTTGATAGCTCTGATCCTAATTGGAAAGAAAATTATTATGTTATTAGGAAAGAACTAGAAAAATATGGTCAAAATCTCTCACAAAAAGAAGAAGTGGTTGCATTAAGCAAAGAAGATCTTAATCCAGAAATGACAAATAAAGTTATCAAAGAAATGACAAAACTTAATAAAAATAAAAAATTCTCTATATCAAGTTTTAACAATAATGGGGTTGAGGATCTTACTAGTTATTTATTTACAAAATGTGAAATAGAAGATGATCAATAAATATAAAAAAATTGTTATTAAAATTGGATCATCTTCGATTGTAAATCCAATGTCAAAAAAAATTAATACAAAATGGATGATAAAACTTTGTAAGGATATAAAAAAATATCATAAAGAAAAAAATATTATTATTGTATGCTCAGGAGCTATTGCACTTGGCTCACCCTTGATTAAAAATAAAAATTTAAGAAAGTTAGAAGATAAACAAGCCGCTGCTTCTGTAGGTCAAATAGAATTAGCCCATCAATGGAAACAGCATTTAAAAACACATAAAATAGATATTGCTCAAGTTCTTATTACACTTGAGGATAGCGAAGTTAGAAGAAGATATCTTAATGCCAGAAAAACAATAAATACGCTTTTGCAAAACAAAGTTATTCCTGTAATTAATGAAAATGATACTGTTGCAACTGAAGAAATAAAATATGGAGATAATGATAGATTAGCAGCAAGAGTTGCCCAAATGATTGATGCTGATTTGCTTATTCTACTTAGTGATGTCGATGGATTATACGATAAAAATCCTAACAAAAATAAAGATGCAAAAAAAATTAATGAGGTTTTTAAAATAAATAAAACAATAGAACAAATGGCCAATGCTCAAACATCTAGTTTGGGTAGTGGTGGAATGGTAACTAAGATTGCAGCAGCAAAAATATGCATGAATAATGGATGCGACACCATCATAACGCATAGTGAAAAAACTTATCCTCTATCTTCTATTGCACAAAATAATTCTTCAATATTTTTTGCAAACAAAAACCCCTCTTCCTCTAGAAAACAATGGTTGCTAAATCACTTGCATTCTTCAGGTTTTATTAGAATTGATGAAGGAGCTTTAAAAGCTGTAAAGAATAATAAAAGTCTTTTACCAGCAGGTATTTTAGAAGTTGGTGGAAAATTTAATAGAGGGGATGTAATTAGTGTTTACTTTTCAAAGAAAGAGAAAATTGCCATTGGCATATCTGCTTATGATATTAATGAAGCTAAAAAAATTATAGGCAAAAAAAGTAAAGAAATTCCTAACATCTTAGGGTATGAAGGAAGGGATGAAATCATCCATAAAGATGATTTGGTGAAAATTATTTGATGAATATCTTAGAAACAATCAACGAATTAGGTAAAAAAGCCAAAGATGCGTCTATTAAAATTAGAGTATTAGAAAAAGAAAAAAAAATGATGGCTTATAAATTTTTAGAAAATAATATTGAAAAGGGCGCAGACCTAATCTTAAGTTCAAATAAATTGGATATTGAAAATGCTATAAAAAATGATTTATCAAAACCACTAATAAATAGATTAAAAGTTACGGAAGAATCCATATCAGGTATAATAAAAAGTATAACTGAGATTAAAAATCAACCAGATCCAATTGGAAGAGTTTTAGAAAACTGGGAACAGCCAAATGGACTTAAATTTTCAAAAATATCAGTACCTTTAGGTGTATTAGGAGTAATCTATGAATCAAGACCAAATGTGACAGTAGATGCATCGTGCCTCGCATTAAAATCTAATAACGCACTAATTCTAAGAGGTGGAAGTGATAGCTACCATACTTCAAAACAATTAGTAAATATCATAACACAGTCCTTTATAGATGCTAATCTTCCAGAAAATATAATTCAAATGATTCCAACAACTGATAGAGAGGCTGTTGATCATCTTTTAGCCATGAAAGATTATGTTAATGTTATAATTCCTAGAGGAGGGAAAAGTTTAATTAAAAAAATTAATGAAAAGAGTAAAATACCAGTAATTAAGCACTTAGAAGGTTTGTGTCATGTATATGTTGATAAAGAAGCTGATATTGAAATTGCCAAGAATATTATTTTTAATAGTAAATTAAGAAGACCAGAAATTTGTGGTGCAGCTGAAACATTATTAATAGACTCATCACTAAAAGATAAAGCGCTTGAATTAATAGAACCTATATACAAATCAGGATGTGTAATAAAAGGTGATGATTTTATTGTAACATTAGATAATAATTTTGAGAAAGCCAATGATGAAGATTGGTCAACTGAATACCTAGATAAAATAATATCTGTAAAAATTGTTGATGGTGTCTTTGGAGCGACTGATCACATCAATCGTTACTCTTCTAATCATACAGAATCTATTATTACTGAAAACGAACAAACATTTATGAATTTTTACAATAATATTGATAGTGCTATAATTCTTAAAAATGCCTCAACTCAATTTGCTGATGGAGGGGAATTTGGTTTTGGTGCTGAAATAGGTATTTCAACAGATAAACTTCACGTTCGTGGTCCAGTTGGAGCTAAACATCTTACAACTTTTAAATATATTGTTCATGGTAGCGGGCAATCAAGACCTTAAATGAAAAATATTGGTCTACTTGGTGGCTCTTTCGACCCACCTCACAAAGGGCATCTATATATATCTCTGGAAGCAAAAAAAATTTTAAAGCTAGATGATATCTGGTGGTTAGTTACACCACAAAATCCACTAAAGGTAAATCAACCAGCTAGTTATTCGGATCGAATTAAGAATTGTAAATTAATAATTAAAAATCAACCAATAAAAATAAAAGAAATTGAAAAAAAAATAAACTCGAAATTTTCTTATCAAACAATTAAATATTTAAACAAACATTATAAAAATATTAATTTCTTTTGGTTAATGGGGGCTGATAACTTAATTAATTTTCACAAGTGGCAAAATGCAGATAAAATCTTTAGTGAAATCCCTATTGTAGTATTTAGAAGATATGGTTATAATAATAAAGCATTGAAAAGCTACACATCAAATTTATACAAAAACTTCAGAATAAATCATAAAAATTTGCATATCTTAAATTTTAAACAACTTCCTGCCTGGACTATAATTAAAAATAAAGAAATTAGAATATCTTCAACTGAAATAAGAAAACAAAGAGAATTTTTGAGGTTCAAAGATTAGTACTTCATCAGCATTAACGAATACAATTTTTAGCATACTTGATGATGCAAAAACTGAAGATATAAAGATAATTGATTTAAGAAGTAAATCATCAGTAGCTGACTATTTTATAATTTCTACATGTCGCTCAACTAGACATGCTGATGCAACAGCAGATGAATTATTAAAGCAATTAAAAAAATTGGGATTAAAAAGTCCAACCCCTGAAGGAAGACCTAAATGCGACTGGGTGATAGTTGATGCAGGTTCAGTAATTATTCATTTATTTAGAAAAGAAACTCGTGATCTTTATAACTTAGAGCAATTATGGGAAATAAACTTTGAATCTGAAAAAAATAAACTAGCTTATTAAAAGGTATTAAATGATCTTAATTTTAAAAAACTCTATCGCTGTAATAATTTTTCTTGCCTCTTTTTCTGCTCACAGCACTTCTAAAAATAAAGAAACATATGAGTATCTTGATTTATTTGGACAAATTTTTGACAAGGTAAGATCTGAATATGTTGAGGAAGTAACTGATCAAGAATTGATTGAAAAAGCAATTGATGGAATGTTAACAGGTCTTGATCCTCATTCAGGTTATATGAATGAAGAAGTTTGGGAAGAAATGCAAATGGATACCCAAGGAAAATTTGGAGGTTTGGGTATTGAAATAACTATGGAGGAAGGTTTTGTAAAGGTTATATCGCCTATAGAGGATAGTCCGGCATTTGAGGCAGGTATTTTAGCAGGTGATTTTATAATTCAAATTGATGATACTCCAGTTTTTGGTTTAACACTCAATGAAGCAGTAGAATTAATGAGAGGTGAAAAAGGTGAGCCTATAACAATAACAATTTCAAGAGAAGGCGCAGAACCTTTTGAGGTTAATATTATAAGAGATATAATTAAAATCCAATCTGTAAAACATGAAGTTTATGATGACGTGGGATATTTGAGAATTACTTCTTTTACTGAGCAAACTGAAGATGGTCTTATAAAATCAATAAATAAAATACAAAATGAAAATAAAAAAATTAAAGGATTTGTTCTTGATCTCCGCTCTAATCCTGGAGGATTGCTAACACAGGCTGTTAAAGTTACTGATATTTTTCTAAAGCGTGGAGAAATTGTTTCAACCAGAGGTAGGGATACAAAAGATATCAGAAGATATCGTGCTAAAAATAAAGATCTAACAAATGGCAAACCAATAGTTGTCCTTATTAATGGAGGCTCAGCATCTGCATCTGAAATTGTTGCAGGAGCTCTTCAAGATCATCGCCGTGCAATTATAGTTGGCACTCAATCATTTGGTAAAGGATCAGTACAAACTATAATTCCTTTTCAAAGATCAAAAGATGGCAATGTTTCAGGAATTCGATTAACAACTGCGAGATATTATACCCCGTCTGGAGAATCAATTCAGGGTAAAGGAATCAATCCTGATATTATTGTTGAGCAAGGTGAATTTGAATCTTATGAATTTGAAAGATATTCTGAGTCTGATCTTAAAGACTCTTTGGATAAAGAAGATGATGAGAACACAAATAATACAGAAGATGCTGATCTAAGTGAAAAAGAAGAACGACTAGCAAAGGACTACCAACTTAAAAGAGCTCTCGACCTACTTAAAGGTTTAAGTATTTTTGAAGAATCTTTTGAAGAATAACATGGATAGTAAATATAGAAGATGTGTTGGTATGATGATTTTAAATGCTTCTAATGAAATACTGGTTGGAAGACGACTAGATCATCCAAGTGGATATTGGCAAATGCCTCAAGGCGGTATTGATCAAAATGAGAATCCACAAGAAGCCGTATGGAGAGAAATGATGGAAGAAATTGGCACAAACAAAGCTGAAATCTTTAAAGTTTCAACCCAATGGATTAATTATGACATACCCCAGGAAACACTTGATAAATTACCTTGGGGCAAAAAATGGATTGGGCAGACGCAAAAATGGTTTATTTTTAAATTTACAGGCCAAAAAACAGACATAAACGTGCATACTAAAAATCCAGAATTTAGTGAATGGAAATGGATGAGGCATACAGAACTTATTGAAAATGCCGTTCCTTTTAAAAGAAAAGTCTACAAAACTATTCTTAATGAATTTGCAGATACATTTAATTAATTTTAAATTTCTAAAAAGTTATTAGCCACTTTAAATAATAATTTAATAAGTTATAAGAATTTATTGAATATGAAAAAAAAAATATCAGTAAATAAATGGTCTTTTGATAACATGCCTGAATCTTATGACTCACATTTGAAAAGATCAATCCCCCTATATCAAGAATCGCAATTCTTTATTAGTAAAATTTCAAGTTATTTCATTAAAGATCAAAATATAAATTATGAGATCGGATGTGCAAATGGTACTATTATTGGAAGTCTTGCAAAGGAATATAAAAATTTTAAAAAAACTAAATTTGTTGGCATTGATCTTTCAAAAAAATTAATAATAGAAGCAAAAAAAAGATATAAAAATATAAATAATTTGAATTTTCAGAGTTCAAATGCAAGTCAATACAATTTTAAAAAATGTAACCTTGCAATCATTCACTATGTATTACAGTTTATGACTGATGAAGAAAAAAAAGTGCTTATAAAGAAAATATATAAACAATTAATTAAAAGTGGTGCAATGATTGTGTTCGAAAAAACACTTATGGAAGACTCATATTCCCAGGATATTTTTTCTGGTATTTATAATGATTTTAAATTTGATAATGAGTATTCTCCTGAGGAAGTAATTAAAAAATCTATATCGTTACGCTCAGTAATGCGTTCTAGTACTTCAAAAAATAATAGTGAACTATTTAAGGCATGTGGTTTTAAGTCTATTTATAATTTTTTTAAATGGGGTCCTTTTGAAGGGTACCTCTGTGTAAAATAATATGCATTTTACTAATTTTTATAATGAAGATTTAAAAAATGCTTTAGATGAAAATTTTTCAAATATCGTAACTGAAAATGTTGGGCCATTTATATACTCCACATTAAAAACAATTAGACCAAAAAAGATCCTAGAAATTGGAGCTGGTTATACAAGTATTTTTTTTGCTCATGCACTTAAGGAGATTGAAGAAGAAAATGATTTTGATGCTAAACTTTTAAATGAACAAAAAATCAACCCGGATTGGGAGAGAAGACATAGATTATTAAATAAAGATTATCAATTTAGTGCTGATTCAAAATTAATTATTGTAGATAATTTTTCTAAAGAAAAACATGATACCGCTCGACCCGTTGATAATGCTATCAAAAAACTGCATCTTGATAAATATATTGATTTTTTAGAAGCTGATGGAATGGATCTGCAAAAAATTAATGAGATGGTTTCAAATTATTTACCATTAGATTTTGTTTTTTTAGATTTTGGAGCTGGTGCAGCACTCCCAATTCTTTTTAAATTTTATTTTGAAAGAATTAACAATCATGGTGGATACATCATGGTGCATTCAACTTTAACCAATGCTATGCATAGACTTTGGTTAGCTGAGCTAAAGCTGAAATATATAAATGATAGTAGTGTTGAAATAATGTCTTTTCTTGAGCCCAATAAAATAATGCAAAATAGTTTTACTTTGATTAAGAAAAATATAGAAACTGAAACAGGTCAGTTTAATCCTCCCATATATACTGCACAACCTTAATTTTTTTCTCAATGAAGATTAAAAATATTAAAGTATATAAAATAGATATTCCCTTAAAGGAAGGCTCATACAAATGGGCTCATAATAATCATGTAGAGAAATTTGATACTTCAATAGTTATGCTTGAGACTGACAATAATATCAGAGGATTAGGTGAGGTCTGTACTCTAGGATCATCCTATTTACCTGCATATTCTAAAGGAGTTCGTTCAGGAATATTAGAGATTGGAAAAGCATTAATTGGAAAAGATCCAACAGATATTTTTAATATAAATTTAGAAATGGACAAAAAACTAAAAGGACATCCTTATGTTAAATCACCAATTGATATGGCATGTTGGGATATAATTGGTAAAAATTATAAAACACCTCTCTGGAAACTGTTAGGAGGAAAATTTGGTGAGCATATTCATTTATACAGAGCAATTTCACAAGAAAATCCAGAAATTATGAAGCAAAATGTAATTGAGTATAAAAAAGAAGGATATTCAAAATTTCAATTAAAAGTTGGTGGAATGTATCAGGAAGATATAGAAAGGATTAAAAGTGTAAGTTCAATATTAGATCACACAAATGTTTTAGTTGCAGATGCAAATACCGGTTGGAAAAGTCATGAAGCTATAAAGGTCGTAAAGCAAACAGAAGATTTAGATATATATATTGAACAACCATGTGAGACATATCGAGATTGTTTTGAGATTAGAAAAAAAACTTCAAACCCATTTATTCTTGATGAAAGTATTGATTCATTGAATAATTTTTTACAAGCTTATAATGATGGAGCTATGGATATAATAAATCTTAAAATTAGTAAACTTGGAGGAATATATAAAAGTAAACAATTAAGAGATCTGTGTGTAGAATTAAAAATTCCTATGACAATTGAAGATTCATGGGGCGGTGATATTGCTACAGCTGCAATCTCACATTTAGCGCATAGTACTCCTGAAAAATTTAGATTTTCTTCTACAGATTTTAACAGTTATAATTCTTTTAGTTATACAGAAGGTGCCCCAAAAAGAATCGATGGAAAAATGAAGGCTTCTGACAATTATGGTTTGGGTGTTGAGCTTGATTTCTCAAAAATAGGGGAGCCAGAATTTGTAATAAGTTAAAATTATTAATTTAAATTTTTTCGTAAAAACTTGAAGATAATGATTCCAATTTTGCTTTTACTATAGATAATTGCTCTTTTGCATGTTCAGAGTCTTGGCTTTCTAAATCCTGAATTTCTTTTTCAATAGCTGACTTTTCTAAAGAATGTAATTCATCAACACTCTCAGCTAAAACTATACATTTCTCAGGATTAACTTCAGCAAAACCTCCAGATACAAAAAATGCTTTTAGTAAGTTTTTATCTTCACCATAAACCATAACTCTTCCAGGTCTTAGCGATGACATAACTTTGCTGTGTCCAGGAAGAACGCCAAAATCACCGTCCTTTCCTGGAACAATAATCATTCCTAC
>JBJKYR010000007.1:0-17139 GCA_045560945.1 Alphaproteobacteria bacterium
CCTATGGTAGGTCATGTTGGTGATGGTAATTTTCATGTCACAATTGTTTATGATCCAAAAAAAGATAATGAATATAAATATATAAGAGACTTTAGTAATAAACTCATAAATAAAGCTCTTGAATTAGAGGGCACCATTACTGGAGAACATGGGGTTGGTCTTCAAAAAAAAGAATACTTAATTAAAGAACATCCAAAAACTGTTCCGTACATGAGAATAGTGAAACAGGTTTTTGATCCAAAAAATATAATGAACCCAGGAAAAATTTTTGATTAATTTATATTTTTTCTACTTTTTCACTTTTAATAGATCTATAAATTGCATCTAAAACTTTAACTGTTTTAAGTCCAATATCTGCATTAGCATGATTTTCAACTTGCTTACTTAGACATATATCGACGAAAGTATCTAGTGGAGCCTTAGTACTATAAGCCATAGTTCCATCTCCTTCTTTAATTTCATCATTAATTTCACTTCCATCATTTAACCGAATCAATAGTCTCTCTCTTTTAATCTCCATGTCTAGGTAAAGTGTACCTTTTGTGCCATGCACAGTTATATAAAAAGTGCCACCAAAACCCTTGGGCACATAAGCACATCCAGAAAAAGATCCTGTAGCTCCATTCGAAAATTTAACCGATATTGCATCCGTATAATCCACATTGGTAGGTGATGGCACAGAAAAACAAAATGCTTTTTCTGGTTCTAATTTAGTTACTTTAAATACACCACCAAACATATGAGAGAGTTGCCCCCAACCATATCCTCCCCCTTTATTTGGATCTGACCAGGTAGATGCTAAAGGTTGAAACGTATGTTCTTCTGATTCACTTAAAGCTATTCCTTGAAACAGATCAACTAAAGAAGAAGAAAAGGCCGCATCAATGTGTTTTACTTCACCTATAACTCCATCACTTATATATTTTTCTGCTTTAGGCATAAAGTGAGTAAAATTAAATCCATTTGGAACTAAGATTTCTTTGTTTTGTTCTTTAGCAAGTTTATATAATATTTCTGCATCATGACTTTTTGTAGTCATTGGCTTTTCTATTAATACATGACATCCTTTTTCTAGAGATGCTTTTGCATTTTCAAAATGAGCAAAATGAGGAGAGGCAATTACTACACCATCTAATGGACTAAAATTTAACATTTCCTTAAAGTCCGTAGAAGCAAAATTAAAACCAAATTTATTTTTTACAAAATCTAATTGATCTTGCTCTAATTTACAGACACTCACTAAATCTACATCATCTCGCTTTTTTAAATCAGGTATGTGAAATTCTGTTGCCCACCAACCTGCTCCAATAACTCCAATTTTTGCTTTATTCATGTTCAATCCAAATGCATTTGAATAGGAAGTAGATATGGAAAATTAGTCTTTGGATCTATTTCTGCTTTTAATATATCCGACATATATTCTCCCCACTTCTTGTTAACATCACTTTTAACAATATGATCAATTGATTTTTGTAAATCATCAGTTTCAAAATAGCCAAATAAAGTTAAACCATGTCGAAAAATATTATAATTTCTTAAACCAGCTTCACTAAGCATTTCTACCATTTCAGGCCAAATTTCATCATGTCTTTTTTTATATTCTTTTTCATATCCAGGTCTTACTTCTAAAACCCATGCATAATTTTTCATATTATTTCCTTTCTTAATAAGTCGCCCTACCACCACTTAAATCAAAAACAGCTCCAGTAGTGTAAGAATTTTCTTCTGAAACTAACCAAGAAACCATTGAGGCAAGTTCATCGACCTTTAAAAAACGTCCTCTAGGTATTTTTGATAACATATAATCTATGTGCTCTTGACTAATTTGATCAAAGATTCTTGTTTTTGCTGCTGCTGGTGTAACACAATTAACTGCTATATTTTTATCTGACAATTCCTTACCAAGCGATTTTGTTAATGCGATAACTCCAGCTTTTGCAGCACTATATGGCATAGCATTTGGGTTACCTTCTTTACCAGCAATAGATGCTATATTAACAATCCTTCCATAGTTATTTTTAATCATATGAGGAGTAACTGCTCTGCAACAATAAAAGACTCCTGTTAAATCAATATCAACAACATTTTGCCATTGGTCAATAGGGTATTCCCATGTTTTAAAACTAGGTCCTGCTATTCCTGCATTATTAACAAGAATATCTATTGCATTATTTTTTTCTAAAGTTTCTTTTACAGAATTCTCAACACTATCATATGATGTTACATCAGTTTTTACTGCACTTACATTATCAGGAAGATCTAAACTATCAATTAACTTTTGATCTTTATCCCAAATCACAACTTTTGCTCCTGATTTAGAAAACCGTTCTACCATTGAATAACCAAAACCCTGAGCGCCTCCTGTTATTACTGCAGTTTTATTATTTAGATCTATTTGATTCATTTAACTCTCCTCTTTATTTTTGTGATTTAGAATAAATATAATTTGTTAAAATAATAGCTATAATTAACATAGCTCCTAAAATAGTTAGCTGTGATTCAATTTTTATTCTTGCAACATTAAATCCTGCTCGTAATATTACAACAATCCAAAAAGCAACAAAAGTTCCAAAAATGTTGCCTCTTCCACCAAAAATATAAGTACCACCCAACATAACCATTAAAACAATTTCTAGTTCAGCTCCCGTTGCCATATTAAAACGGGCTACTGCAAGCCTTGAAGTAGTAAGAACGCCAGCTACTCCACTAATTACACCTGAAAAGGTAAATAATAATAATTTTATTTTATCAACTTTAATACCAGAATATTTTGCAGTTTGAGGATTGGTACCAATTAGATAAAGTTGTTTTCCATAAATTGTAGAACTCAATAAGAAACCAACTACTATAGCAAAGACTGTAAATATAATTACTGGGATTGGAATTATACCAACGTAACGGTAATCAATACCAATAAACCAAGAAGGATAACCTCCAAGAGAAAAATCACTTGCTAAAGCTTGAGCAATACCTCTGTATAAAGTTAATGTTCCGATTGTTAAAATGATAGAAGGAATTTTTAATTTCGTTACTAAAATTCCATTAAACAAACCGCATAAGGCTCCTGATAAAACTCCAATTAAAACAGATATAGGCATTCCAAAACCAGCATTATAAACAGTTCCAAAAATTACCGCTGTTAAAGCTATCATAGATGCAATTGATAAATCTATTTCTCCAGAAATAATGATTAATGTCAGCACAATTGCAATTAACCCGTATTCAACATATGGTGTTGCCGAATCCATAATAAATGCCAAGTCAGCAAAAAATGGCGATAACTGAAGAGAGGCAATAATAGAAAGTATTAATAAAATAACTGCCACCCATTCTGGTCTTATTATCCAATAACGAAGTGTAGGATTTTCACTTAAATAGATTGAAATTTTATTAAGCATTAGCGCCTCCACTTAATTTTTTCATTCTAAATATGATAAGCTGATCTAGTGAAAGTGCGAGTACAATTATTAAACCATATATAGCTTTCTGAAACTCTCCCGGAATATTTAAAACAGGTAACGCAACATTTATAATACCTAATAATAATATACCTAAAAAAGTACCAAGAACACTTCCTGAACCTCCAGTTATACTTGTGCCACCAATAATGACTCCAGCAATTACGATAAATTCAATACCAACACCTGTAACGCCTGGATTAACATAACCAAATCTTGATGCATAAAATAAACCGGCCACACCTGCGAGCATACCGCAAACCCCAAAACAAAATAAAGTAACTTTAGTAACATTAATTCCCTTAAGATGTGCAGCTTCAGGATTACTTCCTGTAGCATAAATTTCTCTTCCCAAAACTGAGTGACGCATAATTAAATGTGTAATCAAAACAATTATTACAGATAAAATCAAAATTGCAGGAATTGAAAAAAGGAAAGATGTTTGAGAAAAAGAAATTATATGAACTGGAATATCATTTCTATCTATTTGTCTGCCCCCACTCACTATAAAAACAAGGCCTCTATAGAGACTAAGCGTACCAAGTGTTACAATAATAGAATGTACATTAAAACGTGTAACAATAATTCCGTTTACTAAACCCATAACTGTGCCTACTGATGCGGTAATTAATAACGCAATCAAAAGAGATGTTTCAGGATAATGAATAAAAACAAAGCCTATGGTTATTGCAGCAAATGCCAGAATTGATCCAATAGAAATATCTACATGCCTGCAAATAATAACCATCATTTGGCCCATTGCCATTACTAAAATTAGAGGGATTGCTAAAAAAACAGCTCTCCAACTGTCTATGGTTAAAAATCGAGAATCAATAATTGAGGCAGTTATAATTACTATAATAATTATAGAAAAAATACCAAGCTCTCTAATTCTTAAAAATTTATCAAAAATACTCATGTGCTTATTGCAAATTTCATTATAGTTTCCTGACTGGCCTCTTTATTATCTAAGATTTTTGTAATTTGTCCTTCCCTCATCACCACTATTCTGTGAGCTAAAGATAAAATTTCTGGAAGTTCAGATGAAATTAAAATAATTGCTGTGCCCATAGCAGCTAATTGATTAATAATTTCATACATTTCAGCTTTTACTCCCACATCAACCCCTCTTGTTGGCTCATCCAATATTAAAATATTAGGATTAGATAAAAGCCATTTAGAAATTATACATTTTTGTTGATTTCCACCTGATAACTCTTGAATTAATTGTCTTCCAGAGGTTAATACAATATTAAATTTATTAATGTACTCTGCAGATTTCGTTTTTACAGATGTAGCCTTTATTAAACCAAATTTATTTGAAATTTCACTAGGTATTGCAGACGTAATATTATCCTCAACTGCAACTGATCCAAAAATACCCATTTGTTTTCTATCCTCAGGAACATAAGCAAATCCTTTTTGAATTGCTTCATTAGGAGATTTATTTGAAATAACTTTACCTTTCAAATTAATTTCACCCTCATCAAAATTTTCTGCACCAAAGATTGCTTTAGCTACTTCTGTTCTTCCTGCACCTACAAGTCCTGCAAATCCTAAAATTTCACCCTTTTTTAAATCAAAAGAAATATTCTTAAAATTACCATACTGAGAAATATTATTTACACTTAAAATTGTCTCATTATTTTTTAGATATTCATTCTCCCTTACATCAATTTCTTCAATACTTCTTCCAATCATGAATTTAATAATTTCTTCATTAGAAATATCATTAATTTTTTTAGTAGCAATTAAGTCTCCGTCTCTAAAAATCGTAACACGATCTGCGATAGCTCTAATTTCCTCTAATCTATGACTTATAAAAATTATTGCCATTCCCTGATCTTTTAATTGCTTAACAATATCAAAAAGCTTGCCTACTTCATTTGGAGTTAGAGGGGAGGTTGGCTCATCCATAATTAAAATTTTTGAATTTTTTGATAAAGCACCAGCTATCTCTATCATTTGTTGATCTGCTATTGACAAACCCTCCATAATATTTTTTGGATCAATTTCTAATCCAATTGATGATAAAATTTTCTCAGAAGATTTATTAATATCTTTCCACTTAACTCTGGAAAAATTGCTTCCTTCCATATGTCCCATGAAAATATTTTCAGCAACTGATAAGTGGGAAAAAGATTGTGGTTCTTGATGAATTAATGAAATGCCATTTTTTTGTGCAGCTATTGGTGTATTTATTTGTGCTTTTTTATCATCAAGAAAAATATCACCTTCTGTAGGGGTATAAACTCCACTTAAAACCTTAGCAAAAGTAGATTTTCCAGCTCCATTTTCACCAACTAAAGCATGAACCTCACCAGGTTCTAAATTAAAATCAACTTCTCTCAGCACATTTACGCCACTAAAAGTTTTTCCTATATTTTTTGTATATAAATGCATGTTTTATATTTAAAATTATTTTACTAGTTATATTTATCAGGATGAATTATAAATAATATATAAAAATATTGATTTTTAATATTTTTTTAGATTTAATAAGATTATTATTAAACAGGAGGAATAATGTCAAAACTACTTAAACTAATTAGTATAAGTTTATTAGGTTTATTCTTAACTTCAGGAGCTTTTGCAAAAACTGAAGTTGTGTATATTCCAAAAAATACGGGTAACCCATATTTTGATTCTATTATAAAAGGATTCGAAGTTGGTGCTGAAAAATATGGTTATAATTTTTCAACAGTTGCCCCTGCAACTGCTGATGCTACTTCTCAGCTTCCATTTATTAAGGCTGAAATACAGCGTGGAGTGGATGTAATAGCAATTTCACCAAATTCAAATGATGCTCTTAATACAGTTTTTGATCAAGCAAGAAAAAAAGGTATTATAGTAATGGTTGTTAATGGTGACATTCCTGGCAGTGAAGCTCATAGAGATTTAGCTATTATGCCTGTTGATTTTTCAACAGTTGGAACGGCTCAAATGACTTTAATGGGACAATTAATAGATCATAAAGGTCAATTTGCAATTTTAAGTGCAACTACTGATGCTCCAGATCAAAATACTTGGATCAAAGATATGGAAGATAATATTATTGGTACAGGAATGTTCAGTGATATGGAATATCTAGGAGTTGTTTATGGTGATGATGATCCACAAAAAAGCACAACAGAAGCTGAAGCATTACTTGCTAAATATCCAGACTTAAGAGGAATTATTTCACCAACTACTGTTGGTGTTGCTGCTGCCGCTCAAGTGGTTGAATCAGCTGGTAAATGTGATCAAGTTCAAGTTACTGGACTTGGAACTCCAAACCAAATGAGACCATTCTTGAAAAGTGGATGTGTAAAAGCATTTCAGCTTTGGGATCCATCTGTAGAAGGTGAAATCGCAGGCTGGTTATCAGTTCAAATGGTTGAGAATGGAATGAAACTATCTGAAGGAATGACTATTAGTGTTCCTGATCAAGGTGATGTAGCAATAAATGCAAATAATTTAATTTATGCTGCACCTATGTTAGATTTTGTTCCTGATAACATTGATAACTTCAACTTCTAAATATTAAAAATGAAGAGCAATAGAAATATTGCTCTTCAGCTAAAATTGCTAATTTATGAAAAATATTCCGATAGTAGATGCTCATCACCATTTATGGGATCTTAATAACGAACATACTAAATATTCATGGTTAATGGTTACGGAAGGTGAGGCTTTTTTTGGAGATTATGCTGCTATTAGAAAAAGTTATTTGCTCGAAGATTATATTAAAGATGCACAAAATCAAAATTTAATTAAATCTGTTCACGTACAAGCTGAACACGATGATGATAAGCCAATTAATGAAACAGCTTGGCTTCAAAGTTTAGCAGATAATCATTCTTCTAAATTACCAAATGCAATTGTTGCCTTTGCAGATTTTTCAAAAGATAATATTGTAGAAATTTTAGATGGCCATCAAGAATATAAAAATACCAGAGGAATAAGACAGATTTTATCCTTCAATAAAGAGGAGCCAAAATATTCTCATGCAAGTGAAGATTTTATGAAAAATACTACATGGGTTGAAAATTTTAAAAATATAAGAAATCGTAATTTATCATTTGATATTCAAATCTATAAGCATCAAATGCAAGATGCTGCTGATCTGGCCAATAAATATGATGATGTTTTGTTTATACTTAATCATACAGGTGAGCCATGTTATCAAACAGAAGAGTATATTCAAAGTTGGGAAGAAAATATGAAAAAATTAGCAAAATGTGAAAACGTTGCTGCAAAAATATCTGGCTTAGGAATGTTTGATCCACAATGGACAATTGACTCAACTAGAATATTTGTTGAAAAAACTATTCAAATTTTTGGAATAGATAGATGTATGTTTGCTTCTAATTTTCCCGTAGATAAAATTTTTAATACTTTTGATAACTATTGGGAGTCTTTTAAAGAAATAACTAAAAATTATTCAGAAAATGATAAAAAGCTATTATTTTCATCTAATGCAGAAAAATTTTATAGGATCTAAAATGACTTCTACTATCATAGATGTAAGAGCAAAGTTATACACCTGGAAAGGTGATGTCCAAAAAATTCATGAAAATTTTTGTACGAATGCAGCTGACCTAGTTAATCAAGATAATATTTCAAATGATCGTTGGGCCACATATAAGTTTCTAAGTTGGCTAGTGGTAGAAGTTGAGACAAGTGATGGACATATAGGTATTGGTAATGCAGCCCTTTCACCAAAGCCTTGCAAATCTGTTGTTGATAATTATTTAAAGCCTGCAATTATTGGAGAGAGCATTTGGGACTACGAACATATTTGGCAAAAAATGTATCGTCAAACACTAGCATGGGGAAGAAAAGGTATAGGAATGACTGCCATTAGTGCAGTTGATATTGCAATTTGGGATGCTTTAGGAAAAACAGTTAAGCAACCAGTCTTCAAACTTTTAGGAGGAAAAACAAAATCGAAACTACCTTGTTATGCAAGTAAACTTTACAGTCAACCACTTGACTCACTTGCAAAAGAAGCAAAAGATTATTTGGACCAAGGTTTTAAAGCAATGAAATTAAGACTTGGATGGGGACCAAATGATGGTGCAGAAGGAATGCGTAAAAATATTGAATTAATAAGAACCGTAAGATCAGTTGTTGGGGAAGATGTCGATTTAATGGCAGACGTTTATATGGGTTGGACATTTGAATATGCAAAAAGAATGATGCGGTTAATTGATAATGAAAACTTACGCTGGCTTGAAGAACCTGTTATTGCAGATGATATTGATGGCTATGCAGATTTAAAAGCTAGTTGCCGAACACCTATTTCAGGTGGAGAACATGAGTATACTCTCTTTGGCTTTAGACAACTTTTAGAAAAAAAGGCTGTGGATGTAGTTCAGTTTGATACAAATAGAGTCGGTGGAATTACTCAAGCACATAAAATATGTGCTTTAGCTGAAGCATTTCAAATACCAGTAATCCCGCATGCTGGTCAGGTTCATAATTTCCATATTTCAATGAGTAGTATTAATGCTCCTATTGTAGAATATTTTCCATTTTGGCCAGTTGAAATTGGGAATGAATTATTTTGGTATATATTTGAGGGAGAGCCTCAAGCTAAAGATGGTTATATCGAATTAGATGATACAAAACCAGGCCTTGGAATAGAATTATCAGAAAAGTATCTTAAAGATTTTGTTGTAGAGGTTTAATTACTTAAAATTTTCCAAGATCCTTAGCAAATTCTTTTGCTAATTTGATACCAAAATTTGTTGGAGTTAATCCTGGGTTTCTATCATATATTTTATTTATCCCCATTCTATAAGCACAAATTCTTTTTCCATAACAAACTAATGAATCAATTGATTGCATAGAAAAAACAATTGATGGGAGAATTTTTTTATAAATTTTTCTAGCTTCAATAATTTTATTTTCTTGAATTAATTTATAAATTTTTAAAAATATATCTGTTCCTTCCAAAGAAGGTATTATTCCAGAACAACCTGCTAAAAAATTATCTACAATTTCTTGCCCTCCTCGACCATTAAAAACTTTAAGATTTTTTGGATACTGAGTTATGTCACTTTGAATCAGTGTTGCAGAAGCTTCTCCTTTTATTGCCCTAAAATTTGAAAATTTCTTATAAAGTTTTATTATTTCAGGTGATTCTAAGCCCACGCCAATATATTCTTTTGCGTTTTGGACTCCAACCAAGGTTTTTTTGTTAACTAATCCGATAATTTTATTAAAAAAATCAAAACAGTCTTTATCTGTAGTATTTTTTTTTAACATTGGTTGAAAAACTATCCAACTGGCATCATAAAAATGAGCAATCTCAATTAATTTTTTATATTCTGTTACATTTTTGCCAGATATTGTAACAACTAGAGGTAAGCTACCATTAGAAATTTTAGCTACTAGTTCAATAATTTTTTTCTTTTCTACAAAATCAAGTTTATTCACTTCTGTTGCCAAACCCAAACAAGCTATGCCGTTTGAACCTAGTTTTTTAATTAAAGATATTTGTTCATGCATGACATTTAAATCAATTGTATTGTTTTTATTAAAAAAACAATACGTCATTGGGATAATGCCTTTAATCATTATTATTTATCTTTGATAATTAAGTGAATAAATTTTTTTTTAAAAAACATTTAAGAATTTTTTTTTGATAATTCTTCATTATATGCAAAAACAGCTGGACTTCCACCAGTAAACATAAATATTACATTTTCACCTTTTTTTATAATTCCTCTTTTAATATAATCTAAAAGGGCTGCAAAACCTTTAGATGTATAGACAGGGTCTAAAATTATTCCTTCTTTTTTTGCAAGAAGTTTCATTGCTTTTATTCCATCTGTTGTGGGCGCTCCATATTTCTCACCAACATAATTATTGTCATGGTTAATCATACTATCTGTAAATTCTAAATTTACATCAAGCATCTTTGCTCCTTCATTACAAATTCTAGCTATATCTTTTTTAATATTCATTTCCCAATAGACTGGTGAGACTCCTTGTATTCGTGTAGGCCAATCAAGAACTTTAGCTCCTAACTCACATCCAGCTTGAGTCATGTTAGCTGCAGTAACAAATAAATGATCAGCCATAAAATTTTGATCTTTCATTTGTAAATCTATTTCAGCCATCGCGTTAGCATAACTAATCCCTGCAAGAACAGTATCTTCTTCTCCAAAACCTCCATAAATTAGTAAAGGCTTTCTTCCTTCTTTTATCAGTTCATTATATTTTAGGTCTAAATGTTTAGGTATTTGTTCTAAATCTTCTCCTTCAACAACGTCAACATTTGCACCTAAAATATTATATAATAAAAAATTACCTTGCATCATCTTACCTTTGATTCCATGCATTAACACCAAGAAGCTATCTAAGTTTAATTTATTTGCTGCAGCGACTGCCTGACGACAAAAATTAGACTGGGATGAGGCACCAGTTAAAATACAATCATAGTTTCCAGATAAGGCCTTTGCCATTATAAATTCTAAGTGCCTAGTTTTATTGCCTCCAAATGCAAGAGCTGTACAATCATCTCTTTTTATATAAAGTTTTATTCCTAATTCTTTAGAAATATTGGGTGCAAATTCTAAAACAGTCGGTAATAAAGCTAAACTAACTCTTGGAATTTTGTTAATTTTAGCAACTAACTCCTGAGCTGTTAGTGGAACAAAGTTACTACTCATACATAATATCAGTGACTATGTCTTTTAACTTCTGAACCCCTTTTACCAACTAAAAAATCTAAATCAGCACCTTTGTCAGCTTGCATTACATGATCAATATACATTTTTTGATATCCACCTTTGATGTCTGGTAAAATAGGTTGATATTTTTTTAATCTTTCAGCTATTATTTCATCTGAAACGTCTAAATGTAGCTTACCATTATTAACATCAACTTCAATAAAGTCGCCATTCTGTACAGCTGCTAATGGACCTTTAATTGCAGCCTCAGGAGCTGTATGAAGAATTACAGTACCAAAAGCAGTCCCACTCATCCTTGCGTCTGAAATTCGTATCATATCTCTAATACCTTTTTTGAGAATTTTTTGTGGCAGTCTCATATTTCCTACTTCTGCCATACCTGGATATCCTTTAGGTCCACAGTTTTTTAAAACTAAAATAGAATTCTCATCAACTGCTAAATTTGGATCATCAATTTTTTCATGAAATTCTTCTATACTTTCAAAAACTACAGCTTTTCCCTTGTGTTTCATTAATTTAGGACTTGCAGCTGAAGGTTTTAAAATAGCTCCATCAGGAGCAATATTGCCTTTTAAAATTTTTATACCCCCATCATTAACAAGCGGTGATGCAAAGTCTTTAATTACATCCTTATTCCAACATTCTGCATTTAAATTATTTTCTTCAATAGTTTTACCATTCACTGTTAGGGCATCTTTATTTAGAATATTTTTATCTAACAGTTGTTTTATTACAGCTGGAACACCGCCTGCATAATAAAAGTCTTCCATTAAATATTTTCCTGATGGCTGTAAGTTAACAAGTGTAGGAATATCTTTGCCACATTTTTCCCAATCATCTAAAGATAATTCTATTTCTAATCGTCCTGCAACTGCAGCAAGATGTATTACAGCATTCGTAGAACCTCCAATAGCACCATTGACTTTAATTGCATTTTCAAAAGATTCTTTAGATACAACTTTTGACATAATAAGATTTTCTTTAACCATTTCTACTATTCTTATTCCTGACATGTGGGCTAAAGAATAACGTCTTGCATCTACTGCTGGTATTGCTGCATTATGAGGTAATGCCATTCCAAGTGCTTCTACCATACTCCCCATTGTTGAGGCAGTGCCCATCGTCATACAATTTCCCTTTGATCTACTCATCGAAATTTCTGCTGCAGCATAATCATCTTCAGTAATTTTTCCTGCACTTAAATCAGCATCTAATTGCCAAACACCCGTTCCTGAACCAATTGTTTCTCCTTTATGATGTCCATTGAGCATTGGTCCTCCAGACACACCAATTGTAGGAATATCTACACTTGCTGCACCCATCAAAAGAGAGGGTGTTGTTTTATCACAACCCATTAATAAAACTACACCATCAATTGGGTTACCTCTTATAGCCTCTTCTACATCCATACTTGCTAGATTTCGAAACAACATTGCCGTAGGTCTTAAATTTGACTCACTTGCAGAAAACACAGGGAACTCTAATGGAAATCCTCCCGCTTCATATACTCCTTTTTTTACAGACTCAGCTATTTCTCTAAAATGACCATTACAAGGAGTTAATTCTGACCAAGTATTACAAATACCAATTACAGGGCGACCATCAAAAAGATGACTTGGATGACCTTGGTTGCGCATCCATCCTCGATGAACAAACGTATCTCTTTTATGTGTTTTTGAATTATACCACTCTGCTGATCTATATCTTTTTTTTTCTGACATGCTTATTCATTTTATATTATATTAATAAATAATTTAAAGAAACGAAAACTTAAAGCACTGTTAATAAATGCTCTGCTGATGATACTTTATATTCTCCTGGTTCTTCTAAATATGTATTTTGAATAATGTTATTTTTAACTATCATTGCAAATCTTTTTGATCTCATACCCATAAAATTTTTAGATTTATCTACAAGTAAATTTAAGGTTTGGCAAATTTCTCCATTGCCATCAGCAATTCCAATAATCTTATCACCATTAGCGTAACTCAATAACCAGGCATGCATGACAAATTTATCATTTACCGACAAACAATAAATTTCATCAATTCCTTTACTTATTAATTGTTGATGTAACTTGATAAAACTAGGCATGTGCTTTTCAGAACAAGTAGGTGTAAAAGCTCCCGGTACTCCGAATATAATAACTGTTTTATTTTTTAATTGCTCGGAAAGTATTATATTTGATGCTATGCCTTTTTCTAAAATAGGGACTTCTATTTGTGGAATCATATTATTCATATTTTATTTTATTAATTGCTTCTAATATTTCTTTTTCAGAAAGTAACTCAGATAATAGTACTCCATCAGGATAATTCTTTGAAAAAAATGCATTAAATGGAATACCAAATCGCTCGTGTTTTTCTAAAAACACATTTACCTTTTTATTAGGTCGCGTCCAATCAGCTCGAATAAGTAAAATATTATTTTCTTCAAATAATTTTATTATTTTATTTGAATTAATAACATTAATCTTGTTAAATTGACAAGTAGCACACCAATCTGCTGTTATATCTAAAAAAATAATCTCATCCTTTTTTACAAGCTGATTGATGTCCACTTCAAAAAAATTTAACCATCTTACGTCATATTTCAAAGCTGGATTATTTTGCAAGCTTTTTACTGAAGGTAAATAAAAAATACCTAATAAGATTGCAATCGTAATAATATTTTTAAAGTAAGGTATTTTTTTTCGATAAGTTAAAATTAAAAATAATATTAAAGACAAAATTAGAAAACTTAAACTAAAGAAGTTTAATAAAATATTTGATAACCATATAACTGTAGCTAAAAGCAACAATCCTAAAAAGTATTTAACATAAATCATCCATTTTCCAGGTTTAGGTAAAAAATTTACTAATTTTGGAAAGGTGGCTAACAATAAATATGGTGAACTCATACCGATACCCATAAATAAGAATATATTAATTCCAATTAAATAATTTTGAGTAAAAGCTGCTGTTATAGCCGTTCCAACAAAAGGTGCGGAACAAGGAGTTGCCATTAATGTTGCAAAAAATCCATTAAAGAAGTCTTTTAAATATAAATTATTATTATTTAGAAGACTAAAATTACTAACTCTGCTTGGTAAGTTGATTTCAAACTGATTAAACATATTCATCATAAATAAAAAAATTACTAAAGTAATAAAAATTAAAAAGTATGGTTGTTGGAATTGCATTCCCCAAGAAATTGAAAATTTAAAGTATTGTAAAAATAAAAATATTAAGCCTAAGAGTATAAATGAAAAAATAATCCCAAAAGCAGTAGTAAAAAAACTAACTCTAGCGCTTTTTTGCTCAGATGAAAAAACTGACATTAGTTTTATTGAGAGAATGGGAAAAACACAAGGCATTACATTCAATATTAAACCTGCTAATAATGATATCAAAATGAAATAGATGTAATTATTATTTTCTTTTACAGGAGGTGAAATATTTTTTACCTGCACATCTAGTATATTGATAAAATTGTGATTTTCATCCTGAACAATAATTTCTATGGGAAATTGTTCTTTTGAAATCAAATCTTTTGCATATTTAAATTCTGCTGTAATCAATTTATTATTACTTGAATAAACTAATGAATTTTTTACAACTGGCAGGCCAAAAGGTGTGTGTAAAAAAAAATTTGTATTAAAAAAACTTCTATCTGTTTCAGCAATTATTTTAATTAACGAAATATCATTATCTTTATAAATACTTGCATTAATATTTTTAATATATGAACTATCGAAATTATATTCAGGTAAAAAAGATAGAGATCTTTCCATTATAAAAAAATTATCAGTAAGTTCTTTATTTCCTGCAGGAATTTCTAAAAAAACTCTTGCATCACCAGGAATGCAGACTTCTTTACATATTAAAAAATTAACTTGTAAATTAACAAAGGTGTCCTGTGACTCATCAGTTATTTCAAGTTTAAGTGGAAAAATTACATTATTTTGATAACCTAATGATGTAAGACCTAATATTTGAAATTTTTCAGGGGTTGGCCATAATACTTCTAAATTATTAATATTAGATGAGTTTTCCCATGAAATATTTTGAGCAAAACCTCCATCCCCTGGAGATTTCCAATAAGTTTTCCAACCTGGATCCATTTCATACTGAAGTCCAATTAATAACTCTTTATCATTATTTTGAGAGTAGGGAGAAATTAGTCTCACCTTTGAAGAATCCCCAATACTCCAATCACCAGACAAAGCAATAACATTTGTCGGAAAAAAACTAACGAATAATATGTATATAAAAGTTCTTAATAAATTGTATAAAATATTCATCTAAATTAATTACTAATATATAGTATTACGCTATTGAAATACTATAAATAATACGAATATATATAATTATGAATTTAACTGGAAAACTATTAATTTCAATGCCCTCACTTGAAGATGAGAGATTTTATAAAACAGTTATTTACATTTGTGCGCATTCATCTGAAGGTACCATGGGTATAATAATAAATAAAAAAATTGATTATGATTTATATCCTGATTTATTAGAGCAACTTGGTATTGATAAGCCTTTAGGTGGTAAAAAATTATATATCCGATATGGAGGACCTGTGGAAACAGGTAGGGGGTTTGTGTTGCACTCTGACGAAGTAATTCAAAAAGAATCACTATCTATTGGAAAAGGAGTAGCATTAACTAGTACCGCTGAATTTTTTGAAGATTTATCAAAAGGTAAAGGTCCTGAAAATAGTATATTTGCATTAGGTTATGCTGGATGGGAGGCAGGACAAATAGAAAAGGAAATACTTGCTAACAGTTGGATGACTCTTTCTACTGATTCTAAATTCTTATTTGATGAAGAAGTTTCAAATAAGTGGATTAAGGCTTATAACCTGTTAGGAGTTGATCCAAAAAAACTATCTCAATTTTCGGGTAGAGCTTAATTATAAAATAATTTCAAAAATTCTTTCATTATCTTTTTCAGATATTTTTTGTATTTTAAATTTATCTGTTTTTTACAAGCTTATTTCCTTTGTTTGTAACAAAAGATTTCATTTTTAAAACTTCTTTTTCAGGCATTTTTCTTTCATATTTTAAAATATGTTTTTTTTTTGCAATCATAAATACTGTTTTCATAAGTCTCCTTATATTATATAAAATGGCATTTATTAAGTGTTATAAATTTTTTTTTGTATCCTAATCCAATCAAGCACCATATGATAGAATTCATCAGATAAGAAATAATTTTTTATTCTCTTATCTGTTTTGTTTGCAACTTTAAATAAAAGTTTTTGATCTAAACCTTCATTAAGAAGATTTTGAATGCTTGATCTTGATCCTAGTGATTTTGGAATACTAAGACAGAGTTTTTCATAAGAAATTCCTTCTAATTTATTATAGAAAAATAACTCCATTATAGCTGCATAATGTAAAATTGATTTATTAAAAAACTTGCCAAATCTATCGCTGCTAGTCAAACTAGAATATAAAGCTTCTTTATTAAGTTTAATTATTTCTTCTGCATTCATAATTTTTTCCCAATTAAAAATGTAGAGGAGGTTACTCCTCTACATATTATATTTTTATTACATAATTATTAAATCTTAGTCTCTAATTGAATATGCCATTACTCCAACTTCAGCTTTATCAGTTCCCAGTTTTTCTGCTTCTTCGCTTATTCTTATTCCAAAACTAATTTTCATTAGATACCAAACAACAAAAGCAACTACGAAAACAAAAATGTTTATCCATAAGATTCCATAGAGCTGAGAACCAAAATTAGTACCAGAATTAGTAAGTGGGACAGCTAATGTTCCCCAAATACCAGCAAAACCATGAACTGGAATAGCTCCAACAACATCATCTATTTTAAATTTAATCAATAATAATGTTCCGTAGTAGACAACTAATCCTCCAATGCCACCAATAATTATTGCCATGATAGGAGAAGGTGTAAGAGGCTCTGCAGTAATAGCTACAAGTCCGCCTAAAGCACCGTTAAGCATCATCACAACATCAGTTTTACCACCAACTAATCTTG
>JBJKYR010000008.1:0-16378 GCA_045560945.1 Alphaproteobacteria bacterium
CAAATGAAATTAAGAATTGAAACAATTTCTAAAAAGAACTTAAAATCTGCTCATAAGATTTATAATTACTATATAACTAATTCTTACGCTAATTTTGAAGAAAAAAAAATTACCTTTAAGGATTTTCATAAAAATTATGAAAATATAATGAATAAAAAATTGCCTTATCTCGTTGCTCTTTATGATGAAAAAGTAGTTGGTATTGCCTATTTAAATCATTTTAGAGAAAAAAGCGGTTATAGATTTACTTTTGAAAATACAATTTATATCCACAATCTTTATATTAGGCAGGGTATTGGATTTAAATTACTTAAAGCACTTATTGATATTTCAAAAAAAAATAAAAAAATTAAATTATTAGTTGCTGTTATAGGTAGTATAGATAGTCAAAGTTCTATAAAAATTCATCAAAAATTAGGTTTTAGAAAAGTAGGAAAATTAACAAAGGTTGGATTTAAAAAAAATAAGTGGATAGATTCAATTTTTTTACAAAAAAAAGTATGGAAAAAATAAATAAAGAAAATTTTAAAAAAACACTCTCAACTTTTGCAACAGGAATAACAGTCGTTTCAATTAAATATAATTCAATTTTATATGGAAAAACTATTAATTCTTTTTCTTCTTTATCTTTATCCCCTCCCCTAGTTTTATTTTCATTAGATAATAAATCGTCTAAATTAAAAATATTTAGAGAATCAAAAACAGTTTCAATAAACATACTTAGTAATAACCAAGAAATAATTTCTCGTAACTTTGCAAAAAAAAATCCCAATTGGAAAGAAATTGAATATGAAGTATTAAAAAATGGTAACCCTATAATAAAAAATTGTGTTTCAAATCTAGATTGCAAAATAGAAGATCAAATAAAAAAAGGAGATCATGTGATATTTATCTGTAAAGTGTTACAGGTGTTAAATAATAATAAATTAAAACCTCTGATTTATTATAATTCTAAATATCGGTAATGAATGAGTTTCAATTTTAAAAATACAACATTATTTTCTATAGTTCTCACTGGTTTTTTAATCTTTTCATTAAATGCATATAAATTAAATTCAAATAATAAAAATATTTTTTTAAAAGAAATAAAGCCAACACAATTTATTGAATCTCCAAAAGAAAAAAAACAAATATCAAAAAAAGAAACTAAAAGTTCATTTGATGAATTTGCTGAAACAAAGCATAATATTAAATATATAGAAACAATTGTTATAGTAAAAAAGGGAGAGACTTTTTCAAAAATTTTAGATAATTTTGATTTTGAAAATAAAAAAAAATTTGAAATTATTAATTCTATAAATAAAATATTTGATCTTAGAGAACTTAATGTAAATCAAAAAATTATTTTTTCAGCAAATGATAAAAAAATAGTAAAACAAATTATCATTGAGCTAGATTATAAAACTAATTTAGTAATTGATCTGAACTCTAAGATAAATGTCATTAAAAATGAATTAGAGACATTCTCAGATATTGAGTCAAAAGAATATTCGATAACAAATTCTCTATATTCAGATGGAATAAATAATAATATACCAAATCAAATTCTAATAAAATTAATACAATTATTTAGTTTTGATTTAGATTTTCAAAGAGATATCAGAAAGGATACACAAGTTTCTGTGTCTTATGAAAAAATTTTTACTGAAAGTAATAATAAATATTTTTTTGGGGATATTCAATATGCCCAAATTAAGATTAAAAATAATACATTAGAATATTTTAAATTTCTTACTAATGATGGGTATGTTGATTATTTTAACCGGGAAGGAAAAAATGTTAAAAAATCAATTCTTAAAACTCCATTAGATGGAGCAAGACTTTCTTCTACATATGGTATGAGAAAACACCCAATTTCAGGTTTTAATAAAATGCATAAAGGAATAGATTTTGCAGCTCCCAAAGGGACCCCAGTATATGCTGGTGGAAATGGAGTGATAGAGAGGGCAGGAAGAAATGGTGGTTATGGTAATTATATTAGAATTCGTCATAACAATGAATATAAAACTGCTTATGCTCACTTAAGTAGTTTTAAAAAAGGAATAAGCAAAGGTGTTAGAGTTAATCAAGGAGAAGTGATTGGTTATGTTGGTAGTACAGGAAGATCTACTGGCCCTCATTTACATTACGAAATTATATATCAAAATAAGCAAATAAATCCTTTAACATTAAAATTGCCATCTGGTAAAATATTAAAAGGTAAAGAACTTAAAAGATTTAATAAAAATTACAAAATGATTTTAGCAAATCATTTAAACAATTTATTTGAATAATTATTTAGAGCTTCTTGATCTTTTCTTTTTAACTGGCTCAGAAATAAATGGGACAGATTCTATAGATTGATCTATATCATCATCTTTAGTTTCTTCTTCCTCTAATTTATTACTCACTTCATGAGAAGCTTCTTTATTTTCATCTCTGGATTAACATTTTCATTATTTAATACTTTTACATCATCAGATGAATCTTGTTCTTCAAGATTAATACCAAATTCCATCATTAATCGGTAATAATGATCAGTAAATTGATAATAATACTCAGCTTGAATTCTATCACCAGAACTAAAGGTATCTTTTGCAAGTTTTAGGTATTTATTATACTGTTGAGTAATATTACCCTTACTTCTGCTCTTGGAAACAAAATTATTATTTCTCTTAAAATTTGGCCTTCTATTCGATTTAAAGGTCATACGACCGTTTTTCTTGGTATACATAATTTTTTAGTTAATTTAGTGAAAATTCTAAAATTTAATATTTTCTTAAATTACGATTCTCTTATTATATTATCCCTATAGCTTTGAAAAAACCATAATTCTATCTTTTTTTTGCAAATCTTGAGTTTTTTTTTCAAATTTTAATGAAGAAACACTAAAAATTTCTCTACAATGATGATATTGATTTGACCCAATCTCTATCAGAAAATAGGCTTTAGAATTCATAATTTTAGGGATTTTATTTGCAAATTCTCTATAAAAATTCAAACCATCTTCACCTCCGTCTAATGATATAAAAGGTTCAAAATTTCTAATTTCTTGAGATATATTTTCCAATTCTTTTTTTGTTAGATATGGTGGGTTTGAAACTATTAAATCAAAATTTTCTTTAATATTATGAATAGTTGTTTTTTTTAACTTAATTCGATCATTTAATTTTTTTTCTGTTATATTTTTTTCAGCTACTTTTATTGCATTTTCTGAAATATCTATTCCTAGTATATCTGCATTTTTAAATTCTCTGGCCAAGGAAATTGCTATTGAACCGGAGCCAGTTCCGATATCTAAAATTTTAAGATTACTTCTTTTATCTAAAAAAATTTTTTGACTTTCTTCAATTAAAAACTCAGTTTCAGGTCGAGGGTCTAATACAAATTCATTAACGAAAAAATCATCTTTCCAAAAACTTTTTTTGTTAATTATCTTTGAAATAGGCTCATGTGAAAGCCTCCTATTTAACATCAAATTAAATTTTTTAATATTGATTTGATTTATCTTGAAATTACTTAAAATAATTTCACTAAAAGATAATCTTGAATGATTTATCAAAATTCTTAAATCCATTTCTGGATTTGGTATTTTGTTTTTTTTTAATTTTTTTAAATTATTAATAATAAAGTCATTCATTGCCTAATTCAGCTAATTTCTTCGTTTCCTCATCAGCAATTAATGGGTTAATTAAATTATCTAAATCACCTTCTAATATTTCTGTTAAGTTATAAAGCGTTAAATTTATTCTGTGATCAGATACCCTGCCTTGTGGAAAATTGTATGTTCTAATTCTTTCTGAGCGATCTCCTGAGCCCACTTGATTTTTTCTATCTATTGATCTCTGTTTATTTTTTTCTTGAATTTCATTATCTAATATTCTTGATCTTAAAATTTTAAGTGCTTTTGCTTTATTTTTATGCTGTGATTTTTCATCTTGCTGAGAGACAACTATTCCTGATGGAATATGTGTAATCCTAACTGCGCTATCAGTAGTATTTACAGATTGCCCTCCTGGTCCACTTGATCTGAAAACATCAATTCTCAAATCTTTATCTTCTATATTAATATCAACTTCTTCAGCCTCAGGCAAAACAGCAACAGTAGCTGCAGAAGTATGAACTCTTCCACTGCTTTCAGTAGCAGGAACTCTTTGCACTCTATGAACGCCTGACTCAAACTTCAATTTTGAAAAAACATTATACCCTGAAATATTGCATATAACTTCCTTTATTCCTTTAAGGCCTGTCTCCGATATTGACAGAATTTCAAAATTCCATTTATTTAAATCTGAAAAACGTTGGTACATAGAAAATAAATCTGATGCAAATAAAGAAGCTTCATCCCCTCCTGTTCCAGCCCTAATCTCAAGAATAGAATTTTTTTTATCATTTTTATCTTTTGGAATTAGAAGTCTCATTAAATCATTCTCAAGAATAATCATTAATTTCTTTTTTTCTTTTAATTCTTCTTCAGCAATTTCTTTTATTGAGTGGTCATCATCATCAATTAATTTAGATAGTTCAACTATCTCACTTTTATTTTTCTTATACTGTTTTATTGTTTCAACAATTGGAGTTAATTCAGAATATTCTTTATTTAATTTAACTAATTTTTCAGTATTTAGATTTGATTGATTATTTAAGTTATTTTCTATTTCTCTAAATTTTGATTCAATATTATCAAATTGTTTTTCAAAATTAATCATTTTATGTGATCTAAAATATTGTTGAAATCTACAATCTTTTGTTCTCCATTAATTAGATTCTTTAAAGTGTAATTGTTATTTGTTTTTTCTAACTCACCAATAATTATTATATATTTTGCTTTTTTCTCACTAGCTAAAGATAATGATTTTTTTAAATTATATTTATAATTCCAATATACTCCAAAATTACTTTTAATTAAAAAATTATACATTTCTAAGGCATATTTTTTATAAGTTGGATCTTGAATTGCTAAATGTATATTTCTTTCATTAGAAACTAAATCTTTCATTAACAACATAATTCTTTCGATCCCACCTGCCCATCCAACTCCAGGTATATTTTTACCCCCAAGAGTTTTAATTAGTCCATTATATCTACCCCCACCTATGAGTGTATCCTGACTACCAATATCATCAGTCTTAAACTCAAATACTGTATGACAATAATAATCTAGGCCTCTTACTAAGTTTAGGTCTTCATAAATAGAAATACCAAGATCAATCAAGCAGTTTTTAATTTCTTCATATAAGTTTAGATCTGATTTTGAAATTAATTCAATAAGCTTTGGGCATTTTTCAATCACTTTCTTATCTTCAATATTTTTTGAATCTAAAACTCTTAGTGGATTAACATTTATTTTCTGAAGACTATCAGCAGATAATAAATTTTTATTCTCATTAAAATATTTTGACAGAGTGTTTTTATAATCTTTTAAATTTTCTCTACTTCCTAAGGTATTTAAATTTAAAGTAATTTTTCTGTGTGGAAGAATATTTTTTAATATCGTGTTTGCTAAATTTATAATCTCAATATCAGCAAAAAAATCATCAGAGCCAAAATTTTCAAAATTAATTTGGTTGAATTGTCTATACCTTCCTTTTTGTGGTCTTTCCCTTCTAAACATTTGCCCTGTTCCAAAGAATTTGGCAGGTAAATTATTTAATAAACCATTAGATATAGCAGCTCTTATCATTGGCGTTGTATATTCTGGTCTTAAAGTAATTTCATCATCATTTCTGTCCTTGAATGTATACATTTCTTTTAAAACAACATCACTTTGCTCACCTAAAGGTTTTTTAAAAAGTTCAGAACTCTCAAATATAGGGGTTACGAGTTCATTAAATCCAAATTTTCTAGCATTGTCTTTTACTTCAGAAACTACTTTATTAAATTTTTTTATTTCTTCTCCAAATAAATCGTGCGTTCCTCTTATTGGCTTTATTATCATACTAGTTCTTTATACTCTTATTTTCAGCTTTTTTTCTAATAATATCTTCAAGATATGGTGCTAAATCTTTATCTTTAACTATATGATCTTTATTTCCGTCAACATATATCATGTGAGTATTATTTCCTCCTCCTGTTATGCCAATATTAGTCATATTTGCTTCTCCTGGACCATTTACGACACAACCAATAATAGAAACAGTCAAAGGATATTGAATATCTTCAAGTGATTTTTCTAATTTTTTCACAAGATCAATGACTTGAAACTGCTGTCTTGCACATGACGGACATGAAACTATTTTCACTCCTCTATTCCTAACTCCTAAACTTTTTAAAATTTCAAAACCAACTTTTACCTCTTCTTCAGGTTCGTCTGATAGAGAAACTCTAATAGTATCCCCAATGCCATTTAATAAAAGATTCCCCATACCTATCGAAGATTTTATTGATCCTGTTCTTTTGCCTCCTGCTTCAGTAATCCCTATATGAAGTGGATAATCACATTTTTTTGCAAGACCTTCATATGCTTTTATTGCCATAAAAATATCCGAAGATTTAACACTTATTTTAAAATTAAAAAAATCATTATCCTCTAAAATTTTTATGTTATCTAGAGCACTTTCAATTAATGCTTCAGGATTAGGTTCAGAATATTTATCTAATAATTTTTTATCTAAACTACCAGCATTTACACCAATTCTTATTGAGCAATTATTATTTTTTGCAGCTTTTATAACATCTTTGACTTTTTCTTTTGAGCCAATATTACCAGGATTAATTCTTAGACAGCTAGCTCCATTCTCAGCTGCTTCTATTGCTCTTTTGTAATGAAAATGAATATCAGCTATAATTGGAACTTTGCTATGTTTTACAATTTCCTTTAAAGCCAATGCAGATTCTTTATCTGGCACTGAAACTCTAACTAAATCTGCACCAGCACTAATTGATCTATCAATTTGTCTACTTGTAGATACAATGTCAGTTGTTAGAGTATTTGTCATAGTCTGAACTGATATAGGGTTATCACCTCCAATCAAGACATCGCCAACATTTATTACACGCGTTTTTCTTCTATAAATTTTTTGATAAGATCTTAACATTAACTAATTACTGAAATCTTTATTCAAAACTAAAGAATCAACTACCTGTCCCTTTTTTCCAATCTTACCTCTTACTTTTTGATCAATAAAAACCATTATATGGCCAGCATTACCTGATGTAATCGAATAATTTGATTCAAGGTCATATGAGTATTCATCATTTTTATTCATAAGTTGACTAAATAAAATTTCATCATCTACATTTCTTATTTGAACCCAAGTGTCATTTAAAATTTTAAGAGTAACGATCTTTGGTTTATAATCTTCATCTTTTGGCAAAGAAGCAATTGCACTAGATGAATTAAATCCAATGTCTGTTTTAGCAAAATTTTCGTCTTTACTTTTTACTATAGGTTTATTTGCAATCTTATAATCTAAGTTTGCTTGCTCAACAATAGACACATAACTTTCTGGTAAATCTGGAATAATTGCGTATTTTCTTTCATTTTTATCCACTTCAATAAATAAAAAATAAAAAGAAGAAAAAATAATTAAAATAAGACAAAAAGATGTAATTTTATTTGGAATAAAAAAATTTTTTTCAAAATTTGGTCTTTTAATTTCAAAATTTTTATTTTTATTTGGGAGATTCTCATTTTTAAACTTACTAACTAATTCAACTTCGTTAAGATTCAAAAAACAACAATATGCTCTTACATGTCCAAGAATAAAAACAATGTCTATATCATTTTGCATATGACTACTTTCAATATTATTTAAAATTTCTTCAGAAATATTTAATTCTTTAGAAACATCTGAAAGCAGTAATTTTTTCTTTTCACGATTTTTTTTTAAAATTTGACCTACAAGTTCCATATTAAATCTCTTTTATAAATTATAAACTTCGTGTAGCGATTTAACAGCAATATTTGTATGTATTTCATCTATTAAAACACTAATTTTTATTTCTGAAGTTGAAATAGCAAGTATGTTTATTGCATTTTTTGCAAGTGTTTTAAACATTTTTTCAGCTACTCCAGATTGAGACATCATACCCATTCCAATAACTGAAATTTTTGCTACATTTTTGTCTAATGACAAAGATTTATATTCTAAAATTTTTTTACTATTTTCAATGACTGTTTTAGTTAAATCGTGATCTTTGTGGTTAATAGTAAATGTAATATTTGCAGAAATTCCATCTTGAGAGATATTTTGAACTATCATATCAACATTAATATTATTTTCAGTCATAAGTCCAAAAATTTTTGCTGATATACCCGGCTTATCTAATATGCCAGAAATAGTTACTTTAGCTTCATTTTTACTATAACTAACTCCACTCACAATCTCTTTTTCTATTAGCTCATCTTCGTCAACTATTAAAGTGCCTGGATTTTTCGTTAATGAAGACAAAACTTGTAAAGTTAAGTTATTCTTCATAGCGAGCTCAACTGATCTTGTATGCAAAACTTTTGCACCAGTTGATGACATCTCAAGCATTTCTTCAAAGGATAATTTTGATATTTTTTTTGCATTTTTTTCAATTTTAGGATCAGTAGTAAATACACCTTCTACATCAGTATAGATATCGCATCTTCTGGCACCTATTGCAGAGGCAATAGCAACAGCTGTAGTGTCCGAACCACCTCTTCCAAGTGAGGTAATCTTACCATTAATATTTACACCTTGAAAACCTGCCAATACAATAACATCATTTTCTTCAAAATATTTTTCAATTCTTTTATTGTCAATTTTAAGAATTTTTGCTTTTTCATAGCTATCATCAGTAATGATAGGTATTTGCCAACCAAGCAAAGGTATTGATTGAATACCATTATTTTTTATCGCAGCAGATAATAAGCCAATTGTTACTTGTTCACCTGAAGTTAAAACTAAATCACTCTCAATTGAATTTTTAGATCCAAATACATCAAGATAACTCTGCAATTTATTAGTTTCACCAGCCATAGCAGACAAAACGACAACAACTTTATATTGTTTAACTTCTTTACTAACTATGTCTGCAATATTTTTAAGTTTTTCAATACTGGCAACTGAAGTACCGCCAAATTTCATTACAATAGTATTCATTGATATTTAATAGTTTAAATCTTCTTGGGTATTATTATTATTAGTATAAAAAACAAGTTTTAACATGAATTTTAAAATAAAAAAAAGCGAATTTGATCATTTTTCTAATCTTGCAAGTGAATGGTGGTTAAAAAATGGTAAATTTAAAATTTTGCACGAAATTCAGCCTATAAGAATTAAATATATACAAGATGTACTTAATGAAAAACATCTTGATAAGATGAAAATTTTAGATTTAGGCTGTGGAGGTGGTCTTATATCAGAAGAGTTATCCAAATTAGGAGCAAATGTAACAGGAATAGATTTTATTAAAGACAATATTAATATAGCTAGAATTCATGCTCAAAAAAATAATTTAAATATAAATTATAAAACACTAGATTTTGAAAATGAAAAAATAAGCTCAAAATTTGACGTTATTGTAATTTTTGAAGTTTTAGAACATTTGTCTGATTGGAAATCTTTCATTAAAAAAATTCAATATAACTTAAAGCCCAACGGGGTTTTAATTATATCTACAATAAATAAAAACTTAATTTCAAAACTTCTTACTATTGATTTAGCTGAAAATTTTCTACATTGGATCCCACGAAATACTCACCATTATTATAAGTTTATAAGACCTAAAGAGTTAGAGTTTTTTTTAAATCAAAACGGTTTTACAAATATAAGTTTTAAAGGTTTAAAATATAACCTATTTAAAAAAAAATGGATTTTATCTGCAAACACTAATGTAAATTATTTTTGTAGTTGTTTTTTGAATTAGTTGTTTTTTTTGTTTGACTGAAAAGGAAGTGGCGTGATGTTTATATCTTCTTCAATTAGTTCTTTTGTCTGTTCAATCGTCGCTTCACCATAAATTGGCCTATCTTTTGTTTCACCATATTTAATTTTTTTTGCTTCATCAGTAAATTGATCACCAACATAATCAAAATTTTCTTCAACTATTTTTTTAATTGTTTTAATATTATTTACTAAAGTTTTTTTATTTTTTAAAATTATAGAATTACTTTTTTTACCAACATTTGGTGCAACAAGTGTTTTTTTAATATTACTTCTTTCACAACTTGGACAGTTAACTAGTTTACGTCTTTTCTGACTATTAAAATCAGCTGCATTATCAAACCATCCCTCAAATGGGAATTCACAATCATCACAGATTAAATTAAAAACAATCACTATTATTATATTGTATCTATTTTCATTTTAACAATACTTGCTCATCATTTTTATTTTGTATCTCTATTAATAATAAGTTTTTGTTGAATTTAGAATTAATTGCTGTGCTGTTTGATAAAGATATTCCAGTATTTTTGTAAAGTAATAAATTCACAAAATTTTTATCATCATTATAAATATCAAAGCTAGAAGCTTCATTAAAAAACAAAAACAAAGTGTCTTTATCAATTATTTTATTTCTATTAATAACCGAATTAGTGAAATATTGCATTGAAATTTTTATACTTCTATTTTCTTCATTTATTTGTTCTTCCAAATTTTCAAATTGATCCAAAGGGAATTTTAAGTCATTTATAATTGGCAATATTTTTTCAATAAGATTAGTTTTTAATATTTCTAAAAAATTTAGACCTTTTACCTTATAATTAATTGAATTAACTTCAGTAATAACAATATCGAGTATATTTTTTTTAAGTGTTTCCATTTATAGTTTATATATAGACTAATGATAGATAAAAAATATCTTAAAAACTTAAGAAGTAAAGAAATCAATAGTAAAAATGACTTTATTTTTGATTTATATAATGAAAGAATTAAAGACTCTCTTGCAATTATAAATCTTAACTTTAAAAAAATTTTAATTTTAGGAGACCATGGAATTAAATTAAGAGAATTTATTAATCAAAAATATATCAATACCTCGGTAACTCTTTATGATTTTAAAAAAAATGATTTTGATCTAGATGAATGGAGACACGAAAGTAATGAAAAAAAATATGACTTAATTATAAGTAATTTTTTTTTATTTTTAAGTGATAAATTTGATAATATATTGAAAAAAATTCTATTTTCTCTTGCTCCTAATGGTTTCTTTATTGCAACATTACCAAATAAAGATAATTTTAAAGCATTGAAATTAGCTATGATAAAAACAGATACAGAGCTTTATGGAGGTGCTTTTAATAGATTTAACAATTATATAGAATTAATAAAAGTTTTAGATTTATTAAAAAAAAATAATTTTAAAATACCTCTAGTAAATTTAGAAAATATAAATTTAGAATATAATAAATTTGAAAAATTACTTCATGATATACGTTCAATGAATTTATCTTATTATAATAAAGACAAAAAACAAATATTTGAAAAAAAACTTTATTTTAAAAAATTAGAAAATAATTTTAAAAAAAACTCAAATAATAATTTTGCTATTTCAACAAATTTTTATATTATTTCAGGTTGGAAAGATCACAAATCTCAACAAAGACCATTAAGGCCAGGGGAGGCAAAAAATAAGTTGAAAGATTTTTTATAATTATTAAGATCGGTAATCTGCATTAATTTTAATATATTCATTGTTTAAGTCATTTCCATAAACAACACTTGATTCGTTACCTAAATTAAGATTAACTTCAATTTCAATTAGATTTTTTTTCATGTAATTATCAACTTTAGATAAATTCACCTTACTATTTTGTTCACCTTTTTTTGCTAAAAGAAGATTTCCAAATTTAATAGTAATTTTATCTTGAAATATCTTTTCTCTAGTTTTTCCTATTGCCATTACTACTCGACCCCAGTTAGCATCTTCTCCAGCAATTGCAGTTTTAACAAGAGGAGAGTTAGAAATTGAAAATGCTATATTTCTTGCTTGCAATTTTGATTTAGCTTTTTTTACATTTACTTTGATTAATTTTTTTACTCCCTCTCCATCTGAAATAATTTGAAAAGACAATTCTTTCATAACTTTTTTTATCATTTTAGAAATTTTGTTATAATGGTTATTATTTAATTTAATTTTATTAATAGGGTTAGAAAAAAGCATTATCGTATCACTAGTAGATGTATCGGAATCAACAGTTATAGAATTAAATGTTTCTTCAACATTATCTGTTAAAAGTTTTTTTAGTTCTTTATTATTTATTTCACAATCTATAAAAATGTATGCCAGCATAGTACCCATATTTGGACTTATCATTCCTGATCCTTTTGCAAATCCATAAATTTTAATATTTTTATTAAGAATTTTAAGATTGTAAATTGAAGTTTTGACAAATGTATCTGTGGTCCAAATAGATCTAGCAGCATCAACAAGCATTTTATTATTTGAGAAAAATAATTTGCTAATCTTTTTACAAATTAAATTTGCGTTTAATTGTTCACCTATTACTCCTGTGGAAGAAACCAAAATTTCATTCTTTGAGCAGGATAAGTGTTCAGCAAGTTTTTTTGCATATTTGTCAATATTTTTTAATCCTGTATTACCTGTATGTGCATTTGCATTACCTGAATTGACAATTAAAGCTCTGCATTTGCCCTTGTTATTTTTTTTATCCCAAATAATTGGAGCTGAAGGCATTGAAGTAAGAGAGTACTTACAAGAAACATTAATTGTTTTGTCAAATACGATTATCAAAAGATCATCTTTTTTCTTTTTAAAGCCTGAATTAAAAGTAAAAATTTTAAATCCTTTTGGATATAAATCCTTGTATTGCTTAGGAGCAAAAGGTGATTTAGATTTTAAGTATAATCTATTATTACTTTTAATAACTAAATCCTTTCTAGCGTTCTTGATTTTCATATGTTAACAGCCACATATCATAATATGCTTAATATTGTTAATAAATTATTTGGAGGTTTGAGTTCCAATAATCTAAAAAAATATGAGCATCTTGTTAAAAAAATTAATAATTTTGAACCAGAAATTTCTAGATTAAGTGATAACGATTTAAAAAATAAAACAGACTATTTTAAAAATAAAATTCAAGTTGAAAAATTAGATATTGATGAGATTTTACCAGAAGCATTCTCAATAGTAAGAGAAGTTGCAAAAAGAACACTTAATATGAGACATTTTGATGTTCAGCTTATTGGAGGCATAGTTCTTCATGAAGGTAAGATTGCAGAAATGAAAACAGGTGAAGGGAAAACACTAGCCGCTACATTACCAGCTTACCTAAACGCTATTTCAGGTAAATCTGTTCATATAATTACTGTGAATGATTATTTAGCTAAAAGAGACTCAGAATGGATGGGGAAGATTTATAAATTTCTTAATTTAACTGTAGGTTGTGTTAATTCACAAACAGATCACGAAGTTAGAGTAAAAGAATATGAATGTGATGTTGTTTATGCAACTAATAATGAGATTGGATTTGATTATTTAAGAGATAATTTAAAAGGAGATTACGAAAGCCTATGTTTTAAAAAAGAAGCATTTGCAATTGTAGATGAAGTTGATAGTATTTTAATTGATGAAGCAAGAACACCATTAGTTATATCTTCTGAGGCTTCATCATCAATAGACTTATTTCCTAAAATAAATAAAATTATTAAGCTTTTTAAAGATAATGATTATGAATTAAATGAAGAAAATAAAAATGTACTTCTAACTAATGATGGAATGGAATTTGCAGAAAAACTGCTTATTGAAAGTAATTTAATTAAGAGTGGCACTTTGCAAGATTTGGACAATATGGCATTGAATCATAATATCATTCAAGGTTTAAGAGCCCATAAATTATTTATTAAAGATAAAGATTATATAATTAAAAATAACCAGATTGTAATAATAGATGATTTAAGTGGAAGACCTATGGAGGGTCGAAGGTATGGGGATGGATTACATCAAGCAATTGAGGCTAAAGAAAACCTTACTATTCAAAAAGAAAATCAAACAATTGCTTCAATAACTTATCAAAATTTTTTTAGAACATACAATAAATTAAGTGGTATGACGGGTACAGCACTCACAGAAGCAAATGAATTTGAAGGAATATATAACTTAGGAGTAGTTTCTATTCCACCAAATTTAAAAATTAACAGAAATGACCGTAATGATGAAATTTATATTACAAAAAAAGAAAAATATAATGCTGTTATTAAGCTTGTTAAAGAAAGATATCTAAGAAAACAACCGATTTTAATTGGAACAACATCAGTAGAAAACTCAGAGTTAATCTCTAAATATTTAAAAAATGAAAATATTGCGCATTCGATTCTGAATGCCAAGCATCATGAACAGGAGGCAGAAATTATTGAAAGATCTGGTATACCTGAGAATGTTACAATATCAACTAATATGGCAGGAAGAGGAACTGACATCAAGTTAGGAAATGAAAATGAAGAATTAAAGAATCAAGCAATAGAATCAGGTGGATTGCTTGTAATTGGGACAGAACGACATGAGAGTAGAAGAATTGATAATCAACTAAGAGGAAGGTCAGGACGACAGGGTGATATAGGTGAGAGTATTTTCTTTCTTTCTTTAGAAGATGATTTAATGAGAATTTTTGGTTCCAAAACCTTAGAAAACGTTCTTGGCAAGTTGGGGTTGAAAGAAGGAGAAGCAATTACACATTCCCTGATCACAAAATCATTAGAAAGAGCTCAACAAAAAGTTGAGTCTCACAACTATGATATAAGAAAACAGATTTTAAGGTTTGATGATATTTTAAATGATCAGAGGAAAATAATATATCAAAATAGAAGAGAAATATTAACAACAAAAGATCAATCAAAAATAATTGAAGAAATGATAGATGATTATATTAATGAAATTGTCACTGAAGCAATTCCTGCAAAAAAATATTCTCATGAATGGGATTCAAAAATTTTGACAGAAAGCATTGAGAGTACTTTTAATCTTTCATTACCTATAGATAAATGGTTTGAGGAAGAAGGCGTAGATGACGAAGAAATAATTAAAAGAGTTAAAAATGAGGTAAGCCAAAAATTAATTGATAAAAGAAATAAATATTCTAGAGAGTTATTTGAATTTGCAGAAAAGAGAGTAATGCTTTTTCAAATTGATAAAGATTGGAGAGAACATTTAGCTGCAATGGATATGCTCCGAGGTAGTGTTAATTTAAGAGCTTTAGGTGGAAGAGATCCTTTTTATGAATATAAAAAAGAGTCATTCGATTATTTTGATGAAATGTTATCAAATCAAAATGAAAGGGTATTAAAAACTCTTTTTGGTATAGAATTAATTAGTGAAAATAAAAAAGAAAATAATAACCAACAACAAAATAAGAGAATAATAGCTAAAAAAATTGGGAGAAACGATGCTTGTCCCTGTGGCTCAGGGAAGAAATATAAGATGTGTCATGGGGCTTAAATATCTGAGGTCATATTAAGAAACTTTTCATTTCTTTTTTTTCTTCTGGTTTCGACAGATAAAGTATTCAGATTATTAATTGAATTTATAATTTGATTTTTTAAAATGCTAGCCTGATCTTCAGAATACCTATGTGCACCTCCGTCAACTTCTTCAACAATAGAATCAATAATTTTATTTTTTAAACAATCCTGTGCAGTTAGCTTTAAACTTTCCGCAGCTTTTTTAGTAAAATTATTACTTCTCCAAAGAATTGATGAACAACCTTCGGGAGAAATAACTGAGTATATAGAGTGCTCAAGCATTAACACAATATCTGCAGTTGCCAATGCAATCGCTCCTCCAGATCCACCTTCGCCAATTATGATTGAAATGATTGGTGAGCCTATTTTCAATGAAGTTTGGATAGATGAAGCTATAGATTCAGACTGACCTCTTTCTTCAGCATCTTTTCCTGGAAATGCTCCTGCTGTATCAACAAAAGTCACCACGGGTAAATTAAATTTATCAGCTATTGTCATTAATCTTTGAGCTTTCCTATAACCTTCAGGTTTTGCCATACCAAAATTATGTTGAATTCGAGACTCCATTGAGTTTCCTTTTTCTGTTCCTATTATCATTACAGATTGGTCAGATATTTTACCTAAACATCCTAATATAGCTGGATCATCCGCATACTTTTTATCACCATGTAGATATATTACGTCATCAAAAATCATGTTTATATAATCTTTAGCATGAGGTCTATTAGCATGCCTTGCGACTTGCACTTTTTCCCAAGAAGATAAATTAGAATAAATTTTTTTTATTATTTTTTTTTTTTGATCTACTAATTTATTTTTTTCAAATTTATAATTACTGCTGTTTAAATTTAATTTATTTATTAGAGATTCAATATTTGCTATATCATTTTCAAAATCTAAATATCTATTCATTAAATGATATTTAAATCGTTTAAAATTTCTAAAATTATTGGTTTAATTAAAGAGCCTTCATCATAAATTCTGTAAGCTTCTAGAATAATATTAAG
>JBJKYR010000009.1:0-14001 GCA_045560945.1 Alphaproteobacteria bacterium
GTCAGTAACTGCTTTTATCATACTATCAACTTTTAATGCAGAAGCAGCAGTATCAAAAAAAACTAAATCAGGATTTTTTGCAAAAACAGGAAATCTTTTTTTTAAATTTTCAATCATTTACTAAACTTTTTAAATAATCTGATAAATTATTGCTTATTATTTTAGCAATACCTTTATCAAGATTTTGCAAATCTTCCTCAATAAAAGAAGAAATAATCATTTTCATAGCCTCATTTTTACTAATACCTCTGGAACGCAAATAATATAGAGCACTTTCATCTACAGGACCTATTGTGGAGCCATGAGAACATTTTACATCATCGGCAAAAATTCTTAACTCTGGTTTAGAAAAAAAGGAGCAGTTATCAGTTAATAAAATACCTTTGCTTAATTGATATCCCTCAGTTTTTTGGGCATTTTCTGATACAAAAGTATTACTAAAATAATTAGCTTTAGCATAATCATTAAGAATCCCTTTATATGTCTGATTACTTTCACAATTTTCTGCATTATGAATAACATGAGTTTTATTTGAGCAGATATTTTTATCTTTTAAAAAAAAACATCCCCTCAAAGATGCTTTAGAAAATTCTCCATTTAATTCAGCATGATGAAAATTTCTCACAAATCCATCAGCGAAATTATATGTGTTTTGATTGAATGAAGAATTTTTTTCACAAACCGTATTTGTTGTTAAATAAAGTTTATTTGAGTTTGAAAAATTTTGAAAAATATTATGTTGAACGATAGATCTTTTATCAGCATGGATATTATGATTAATATTATTTATTGTATTATTTGACAAATTAAAGTCATCGTGTAACTCAACTTCGCAGTTTTCTTGAAAAGAAAAAAAATTATTTTGAAAAATTGTAAAATTTTCATGTGCAGTATGTACTAGACTTAACTGAAGTTTAGAATTATTTTTAACTTTAATAAAAATACCAGAATTTAAAAATATTTTATTGAAATCAATTACTAAATCATCGAGATTTTTGTCATTTTGATAAACAAATTTTTTGGAGTCAAGGTTGGTAATATTTCTTATTTCGATATTATCATCTTCATAATTCTTACATACTCCGTTTACTATATTAATTTTATAATTAGATTTATCTAAAAGAATAACGTTGGGAACTTCATGAGTAAAATTATAATAATAATTAAATAAACTTAAATCTGAAAAAGAAATATTTTTAAGACTTTCATTATTTTTATTATCAAAATTTTTTAATTTAATTTTTTTAAATATATTTTGTCTCTCATTTGATAAAAAATCATCATTAGAAAATATATATTCTTTTGAGTGGTAATTAAAATTATCTTCAAAAGTCATTTAAATATTTTGATAACCTGATTCCTCTATTTCACTTGCTAGCGAAATATCACCTGATTTAATAATTTTTCCATTTCGCATTACGTGGACATGGTCAGGACGAATATAATCTAAAAGTTTTTGATAGTGTGTAATAATTAAAAAGGAGTTTTTTTTATTTTTAAATTTATTTATACCTTCAGTCACAATTCTCAACGCATCAACGTCTAAACCAGAGTCTGTTTCATCAAAAATTGCAAACTCAGGATTAAGAACACTCATTTGCAGAATTTCATAACGTTTTTTTTCACCACCAGAAAAGCCTGTATTAATAGATCTTTTTAACATATCAGTATTAATGCCTAATTCTTCAGCTTTTTTCCTTAATATTTTTGCGAATGATAGATTGTCTAGTTCTGGTTTTTTTTCATTTTTAAGTTTTGAATTAATTGATGATTGCAAGAATGGAGTAATATTAACGCCTGGAATTTCAACTGGATATTGAAAGGCTAAAAAAACACCTTTTTGTGCTCTCTGTTCAATATTTAAATCCAATAGATCTGAATCCTTGAAAATTATTTTTCCTGAATTAATCTCATAATCTTCATTCCCAGCCAATACATTAGCTAAAGTACTTTTTCCAGATCCATTAGGTCCCATAATTGCATGAACTTCTCCTTGATTAATATTAAGATTAAAATCATTAAGAATTTTTTTACCTTCTATGGAGACATTTAAGTTATTAATATTTAGAAAAATCATCCAACACTTCCCTCTAATGATATAGATACTAATTTTTGTGCTTCAACAGCAAACTCCATAGGCAGTTCTTGCAGAACTTGTTTGCAAAAACCATTCACAATTAAGGAAACTGCCTCTTCATGACTAAGGCCTCTTTGCCTACAATAATATAGCTGATCTTCATTAATTTTAGAAGTAGAAGCTTCATGCTCTATAACTGCAGAATTATTTTTTGAGTCAATATATGGAATAGTATGTGCTCCACATTTATTTCCAACTAAAAGTGAATCACATTGAGTATAATTTCTTGCCTTATCAGCTTTTCTTAGAAAAGATACATTTCCTCTATAAGTGTTTTGAGAATTACCTAAAGAAATACCTTTTGAAATAATTTTACTTCGAGTGTTTTTGCCGATATGAGTCATCTTAGTGCCAGTATCAGCTTGTTGATAATTATTTGTTATAGCTACGGAATAAAACTCACCGATAGAATTATCTCCTTTAAGAATACAGCTTGGATATTTCCAAGTAATCGCTGAACCTGTTTCAACTTGTGTCCAGGATATTTTGCTGTTTTTACCTTTGCATAAACCTCTTTTAGTAACAAAATTATATATACCTCCTTTACCATCCTCATCTCCAGGATACCAATTCTGAACAGTAGAGTATTTTATTTCAGCATCTTCTAATGCAATAAGTTCAACGTTAGCAGCATGGAGTTGGTTTGAGTCTCTCTGTGGAGCAGTGCAACCCTCAAGATAACTTACGTAACTTCCCTTATCAGCTATAATTAATGTCCTTTCAAATTGACCTGTTTCTTCAGCATTAATTCTGAAATATGTAGATAGCTCCATTGGACACTTAACATTTTCAGGAATATATACAAAAGATCCATCAGTAAAAACTGCAGAGTTTAGTGCTGAGTAAGAATGATCACCAGGTGGAATTACAGATCCAAGATATTTTTTAACTAACTCAGGGTGTGTTTTTACAGCTTCACTAATAGAGCAAAAGACTATACCAAGCTTTTCCAGCTCCCCTTTATAGGTAGTTGCAACAGAAACACTATCAAATACAGCGTCAACTGCAACTCCTGCTAATACTTTTTGTTCTTCTAGAGGTATGCCTAATTTATTATAAGTTTCAATTAGTTTAGGATCAACTTCACTTAAATCTTTGGGTTTTTTTTCAAAACCCTTTGGAGCAGAATAATAATAAATATCTTGATAATCAATTTCAGGAAATTTTAGATTAGCCCATTTAGGCTTAGGAAGCTTTAACCACTTTTTATAAGAATTAAGTCGCCAAGCAAGCATCCATTCTGGCTCATTTTTCTTTTTAGAAATAAATTTAATTATTTCTTCATTCAGCCCCTTATTCGGTCTCTCTGAATCAATATCAGTAACAAAACCATACTTGTATTTGTCCTGAGCATATTTATCTAAAGTTTTAGTTGTTTGAATATCCACATTAAGTCAAATAATGTTTTATTAAAAAAAATCCAGTTATTTCAACTAAAATTAAGTAAATTTAGAATGAATTCTAAATATTATGTAATCCATCCTCCACCTAAAACTTGTTCGTTTTTATAAAATACACAAGCCTGACCTGGAGAAGTGGCAGAAATCACCTCATCAAAAAGAAAATAACCACTATTATCAGTTATAGTTAATTTTCCAGAAATTTCATTTTGGGTTGATCTAATTTTTGCTGAACATTCTAAGTCTTGATTTTTAATCTCATTATCTAGTAAGTTGATATTTTTAAAAAATATTTTATTCTTTTGCAAATTTTCATATTCAGCAAGAACTATATAATTTTGATCTTTATTAACTTCCTTTACATACAGTGGTTTTTCTTGACCTCCTACCCCAATCCCTTTTCTTTGACCTACAGTATAGTTGGCTATACCTTTATGTGTTCCTATTCTGATTCCATTTATATCAAAAATATTACCTTCTTTATTAATTTCTGGTTGAATTTTATTTATAAAGTCTCTGTATGAATCAGAAGTTACAAAGCAAATATCTTGACTATCAGGCTTATCACTCACGACGAGTTTATAGTCTTCAGCCATCTTGCGTATTTCTGATTTAAAATAACCACCTAGAGGAAAGCGAACATAATCTAACTGATCTTGAAGAGTGGCAAATAAAAAATAACTCTGATCTTTGCTTTTATCTATCGCCTTATAAAGCTTTGATCCTTTTAATCCTCCCTTTCTAATAGCGTAATGACCGGTTACAAGAGTATCTGCATTCAATTTTTTTGATTCGTTTAGTAAATCAGAAAATTTTACTGTTTGATTGCATTTTATACAAGGAACTGGAGTTTCGCCATTTGAATAAGATTCTACAAAATTACTAATTACCCCATTATAAAACCTATCTTGAAAATCTAATACATAATGAGGGAAATCATATTGATTTGCTACTTTTTGAGCATCTTCAATATCAATTCCAGCACAACAAGATTTGGATTTTGATGTATTTTTTTGATTGTAGAGCCTTAGTGTAATTCCAGTAACATCATAACCTTCTTTTTTAAGTTTTACTGCAGCTACCGAACTATCGACACCTCCAGACATTGCAACAATAATCTTTGTATCTTTTTCTGCTTTGTCAAAACCAAGAGAATTCATAATATTTATTAATCTATATTTACAAATTCCATTTAGTTCAATAATAGCTTTTTAAAATGGTAGATTTATTGATTTCTGGACCTGAAGGCAAAATTGAAGCTAAATATTCTCATAACAATGATTTACAATCTCCAATCGCTATAATTTTGCACCCGGACCCTTCTCGTGGTGGAACAATGAATACTAAAGTTGTTTTTAAATTATATAAAATTTTTGTTGCAAATGGATTTTCAACTATAAGATTTAATTTTAGAGGAGTTGGCAAAAGTGATGGGGTTTATGATAATGGAGAGGGAGAATTAAGTGACGCCGCAAGTGTTTTAGATTGGCTTCAACAATATAATACTAACTCTAAAATTTGTTGGGTAGTAGGATTTTCATTTGGAGCATGGGTTGCTATGCAGTTATTAATGCGCAGACCAGAAATTAATGGATTTGTAAGTGTTTCACCCCCTGCTAATTTAAGAGATTTTAGTTTTTTAGCTCCATGCCCTTCATCAGGACTGATAGTTCATGGCGATAAAGATAATATAGCTTCTTTCGATTCTACAAAAATATTAGCTGAAAAATTACAAAAACAAAAAAAAGTTGATATAAAATTTAAACCAATAAAAGGGGCAGATCACTTTTATGAAAATTTTTCTAATGAATTTAGCGAAATAATTGATAATTATATTAAAAAAAATATTAATTAACTATTTTAATAAATATAATGAAATTAAAATCAGAATTCTTAAAAGAAATACATTCACGAGGATTTATTTACCAATCAAGTGATATTGAAAATTTAGACTCCTTAATCTCAAAAAAAAAAATAACAGCTTATATTGGTTTTGATATAACTAGTGATAGTCTCCATATTGGAAGTTTAGTGCAATTAATGCTACTTCATTGGTTAGATATTTATGATCATAATACTATTGCTTTAGTAGGTGGTGGAACAACATTAGTAGGTGATCCATCTGGTAAAGACTCAAGCAGAAAGATCCAGACATTAAAAGAAATTTCTAAAAATATAGAAAAGATTGAAAAAACTTTTAGCCAATTCATTAATTTAAATGGAGGAGGATCAATCATTAACAATTATGAATGGCTTGCTGACATAAATTATATTAATTTTTTAAGAGATATTGGATCTAAATTAAGTATTAATAAAATGTTAACATATGAATCCGTTAAAAACAGATTAGACAGAGAACAACCGCTTACTTTTTTAGAATTTAATTATATGCTGCTTCAAGCATATGACTTTTATCATTTAAGCAAAAACTACAATTGCGTTCTCCAAATGGGCGGATCAGATCAATGGGGTAATATTATAAATGGAATAGATTTAATAAGAAAAATGCTCAACAAAAAAGCATATGCATTAACATCTCCGTTAATAACTAATTCTGATGGTTCAAAAATGGGTAAAACTATAAAAGGGGCAATATGGTTAGATGAATTCAAGCTTAGTAATTTTGAATACTATCAATTTTGGAGAAATATAAATGATGAAGATGTAGAAAAATTTTTAAAATTATTTACAAAAATTAGTTTAGAGGAAATAAAAAAATTGTCAAAATTGCGAGGTCAAGAAATTAATGAAGCTAAAAAAATTCTCGCTTTTGAAGTAACTAAAATATCGAGAGGATTAAAATCTGCAAAAGAAGCAGAAGATATTGCTAATAATATTTTTAATAAAAAAACACTGGATGATAGAATTCCTACATTAGAGATAAAATCCTCTGAAATAAAAAAGTCTAATTTTTCTATTTTAGACGCAATTGAAAAACTAAGTTTAAGCAAAAGTAGAAGTGATACTAAAAGGTTAATTAAATCTAAAGGCGTAAGGGTGAATGATGAAATTTTTACTTCCTCAGATTTATCGCTTAAACTTTATTCTAAAATTTCAGAAATTAAAATTAGTGTTGGTAAAAAAAATATTGGAATTTTAAAAATTAAATAATAATTATTTTAAGGATAACGATTTTTCAAGAAAACTATCAATTTCTCCATCCAAAACATCATTTACATTAGAAGATTCGTGATTAGTTCTTAAATCTTTTATTAATTTATAAGGATGTAATACATAAGATCTAATCTGACTTCCCCATCCAATTTGTTGTTTTTGATCATTAATAACGTTTTCTTTTTCTTTCCTTTTTTGTAACTCATATTCATAAATTCTAGATTTTAACATATTCATTGCATATGCTTTGTTTTTATGTTGAGACCTATCATTCTGGCACTGAACAACAATTTCAGTAGGTATATGTTTAATTCTTACAGCACTATCAGTTGTATTAACATGCTGACCACCAGCTCCAGATGCTCTGTAAGTATCTATTCTTAAATCTGATTCATTTATTTCAACTTCAATTTTATCATCTACTTCTGGATAAACCCAAACACTTGCAAAACTAGTGTGCCTTCTTTTATTACTATCAAATGGCGATATTCTGACTAGACGATGTATTCCGCTCTCTCTTTTTAGCCAACCATAGGCGTAATTTTTTTCTATTTTTATTGTTGTAGATTTTATTCCAGCCTCTTCTCCTCTTGTCTCTTGAAGTTGTAATATTTTCGCTTCTTGTTTTTCTGCCCATCGAATATACATTCTAACCAACATTTCTGCCCAATCTTGACTTTCAGTTCCTCCTGCACCAGCATGTATTTCAAGAAATATATTATTTGGATCAGCACTTTCACCCATTAAATTTTCTAGCCTTGATTTATTAGAGGTAGTTAAAAGTTGATTTGACTCAGAAAGCAGCTGATCAAAATATTCCTCATTATTTTCAGTAATTGCTAAATTAAATAATTCTTCAATATATTCAAGACTATTCTGAATAGTGTCAAAATCTTTAATTTTATTTTCAATATTTTTAATTCTCTGAAATAATGATTTTGCGTTTGACTCTTGCCAAATATTTGGATTTTCACTTTTGGTTTTTAATTTTTTTAATTCTACTTTTAGTGAGGAAAAGTCAAACCCCCCTCCTTAGTAAAGCATAGTTACTCTTTATAATCTCTAAGTTAGACTCAATTTTTTCTTTTGAATTCATTAATTATTTAATAACCCACCTGTTCCAGAAATTTTTTCCGAACTATAACCTAAAGTGTCTATAACATTAATTTCATTTTTTAAAATGTTTTCTGAATTCATTATAAAAGGTTCCATAATTGCACTTTTGCTATTTGAAGGCATGCCTGTCTTAGGGTCTATATTTATAAATGTTAACCCATTTGGTATTCTAAATGGTTTGTTATTTTTATTAATTTCTGAATTTAAAGCATAATTTTTGAATATTGGTACTGCTACTGATGAACCTGTTTCTTTATAGCCAAGCGATTTTGGCTGATCATATCCAACAAAAACTCCAACTACAATATCTGGAGAATAACCTATAAACCACGCATCTTTATTTTTGTTTGTTGTTCCAGTCTTTCCCGCTAAAGGGATATCTAAATCTTTAAGCCTGATAGCCGTACCTCTTTGAACAACCCCTTCCATCATAGATGTAATTTGAAAAGCTATTCTTGAATCAAGAATTTTTTCTTCATTAATTTCGATTTTAGGAACTTGAATTTTTTTATCTAAATCTTTGACAAGACATTTAGTGCAAGTTTTTTTTGTGTTTTTAAATATTTGTTTTCCATTTTTATTATATATACTTTGAATAAAATTTGGTTGAATTTTTTTACCACCATTAGCTATGATTCCATATGCATTTGTTATATCAATAAGATTTACTAAACCACTTCCTAAAGACATTGATAAATTGTCATCTAGGAATTTATGAATTCCAAAATCTTTTGCAGTATTAAGAATTTTAGTAATTCCAACTTCATTAGCAAGTCTAATTGTCATTAAGTTTCTAGATTTTTCAATACCAGTTCTAATAGTGGTTAACCCATAAAATTCATCACTGTAATTAGCAGGTTTCCATTTTGGTAAACCTGGGCCTTGATCAATTACATAAGGTGCATCCAGAACTAGAGTTGAGGGATTAAATCCTTCATTTAGTGCTGTAATGTAAACAAATGGTTTAAAAGCTGAGCCAGGTTGCCTTTTGGCTTGTGTTGACCTATTGAATTGACTTAATTTAAAACTAAAACCTCCTGACATAGCCAGTATATCTCCGGAATGAGAATTTAAAACGATTATTCCACCGTTCACATCTGGAATTTGCCGGATAATTAAATCATTTTTAATATTTTCTACTAAAATTATTTCTCCTATTATAAATTTTTCTTTTTTTAACCAATCATTATCTGGTAAACTTAAATCAATTGTCATATCTTCATTTATTTCATTTGAGACATGGATTAAGTTTTTATTTAACTTTTTAATTTCAACAATTTTCCATTTTTTTGGAAAGGGATTATTAAATTTTTTGATGAATGTTTTTAGTTTATTGTCTTTGTTATCTACATTCCCTACCCCACCTCTCCAACCATGTCTTTTATCATATTCTATTAAACCATGAACAAGTGCTGCATTCGCTATTTTTTGCAATCTTGAATCAAGTGATGTTTTTATAATTAATCCATCAGTATAAAATTTTTTTTCACCATAGTTATTAAAAAGTTTTTTTCTTATTTCTTCATAAAAGTAATCAGCTTGATTAAAAATAAGATTATTTCTTTCAAATAATTTGATAGGATTATTTTTGTAATTTAAATCTACTTCTTTAATAAATTTATTTTGATACATCCTGTCTAAAACCCAGTTTCTCCTTTCAATAGCAGCATTATAATTTTTTTTTGGATTATAATTATTAGGAGCCTTTGGAAGAGAGGCTAAAAACGCGATTTCATCTAATTCTAGATCAGGGAGAGATTTATTAAAATAATTAAGACTAGCAGAAGCGATTCCATAAGATCTATTGCCAAGATAAATATCATTTAAATATAATTCCAAAATTTCTTCTTTTGTTAAAATATTTTCAATGCGTAGTGCTAACATTATTTCTTTTATTTTTCTTTCATAACTTATCTCATTCGAAAGAAGTAAATTTTTAACAACCTGTTGAGTTATGGTTGAAGCCCCTATTAATTTTGTATTATTTAAATTTGAAATAGAAGCCCTAAAAATAGCATAAAAATCTATACCAATATGATTAAAAAAATTTTTATCTTCAGCAGATATAAATGCATTAATTACATTTTTTGGTATTCTTTCAATGGGAATAAAAAGTCTTTCTTCTTTATGAAAGCTTTTCAAAAGAACTCCGTCAGAACTATAGAGCCTTGAAGATAAATTGGGTTTATAATTTACTATTTTGTCATATCCTGGCAAGTCAGGTGAAAATTTCCATAAAACAGCTAGAATAATTCCGAATATGGTAAAAGATGATATGAATAAAAGGGCAAAAAATAAGTATAATATTTTTTTCATTTGCAACAATCTACATTGTGAAATGGTTTAAAATATGACATTAGGATGAAATATAAAATAAAATACACAAAAAATAATACTATAATGAAAAAATTTATTACAATTTATAACGGAGTTTCCCAAATATGTCGAAAAAAATACTTATTGATGCATCAAATGCAAATGAAACAAGAATCGCAGTTACTGAAAATGGAAAATTAGATGATTTTGAAATTGAGTCAAATAAAAAGAATGCTGTAAAAGGAGATGTATATCTTGCAAAAATTATACGAGTAGAACCTTCTCTTCAAGCCGCATTTGTTGATTTTGGATCAAATAGAAATGGCTTTCTTCCGCTAACTGAAATTCATCCTGATTACTTTAAAATCCCTTCTGCGGATGAAAGTAAATTAAAAGAACTGCTTGAAAAACAATCAGCTAAAGATGAAAAAGATGAATTAGAAGATAATGATGAAACGGATGAGAAAATTGAAAATGCTGAACAGATACCTAACGAGGAATTAGAAAATGAAGATGAAATTCCTAAAAAATATAAAACAAAGACTTTAAATCCAAAAAAAGAGTACTATAATTTTTTTAAAAAATATAAAATACAAGATGTCATAAAGCCAAGACAAGTTATTTTAGTACAAATTAACAAAGAAGAAAGAGGTATGAAAGGGGCTGCTCTTACTACCTTTTTATCATTTGCCGGGCGCTATTGTGTGTTAATGCCAAATAGTATGAACAATGATGGCATATCTAGAAAAATAGGAGATTTAGAAGAGCGTAAGAAATTAAAACAAATTTTAGCCTCAGTAAATATTCCAGAAAAAATGTCGGTTATAGTAAGAACAGCTGGAATTGGAAGAAGTAAAAAAGAAATTTCAAAAGATTTAACTTTTTTAATTACACAATGGAATAAAATCAGAACACTAACACTTAAATCTAAAGCTCCTGAGATAATTTATGAAGAAGGAAATATTTTAAAAAGAGCTATTAGAGATATGCTAACTGAAGAGGTTGAAGAAGTTTTATTAGACGGGAAAGACGGATATGATAAGATAAAAAAAATATCTAAAAATATATTGCCAAATCAAACTAAAAAAATTAAATTATTTAAGTCTAAAGAAAGCTCTTTATTTGCTGCACAAAATATAGAGTTTCAAATTAATGATCTTTATAGCTTAAATGTAAAATTACCTTCTGGAGGATCGATAGTTATAAATACTACTGAGGCACTGGTAGCAATTGATGTCAATTCTGGAAGAAACACCTCTGAAAGAAATATAGAAAGTACAGCATTAAAAACAAACTTAGAAGCAGCTATTGAAATAGCAAGACAATTAAGATTAAGAGATTTAGGTGGATTAGTTGTTGTAGATTTTATTGATATGGATGATTACAGAAATAATTTTAAAGTCGAGAAAGCTATAAAATCTGCTCTATACAGAGATAGGGCAAGAATACAAGTAGGTAGAATAAGTATGTTTGGACTTTTAGAACTATCAAGACAAAGATTGAGATCAAGTTTAATTGATAAGTCTTTCGACAAATGTAATTTATGCAAGGGTTCTGGTTTAATACTAAATTCAAGATCAGTAAATGACCAAATTTTAAATGTTATAAAAGAAAAATTAATTACAAATAAAAATGCAAATCTTTTAGTTAAATGTAATAGCGCATTAGCAGAAAATTTAATTAACCAAAAAAAAGAAGAGCTTAATGAACTTGAGAGAAATCATAAATCTAACATTACATTTGAATTCAAAGATGAAATTACACTCCATGAACCAATTATTGAAGTCTCTAATGTTAATAAAAAAGAACTTAAATATTCCAATAATAATATTAAAAATCTAACTAAGAAAAAAACATTAAAAAAGAAAGTGGTAACTGGTGATAAAATAAATACAAAGATTAAAAAAAATATTTCGAAAAAGAAAAAAGAGTCAAAAAAAAATGAAAAAGTAACTAATAAAGAAAGCATTGAAAGAGAAATGTTAAAAGATAAAGATAATTTACAATCCGAGGAAAAAACTGGGTGGTGGTCTTAAAAATAAAATTCATTAGTTGTATTTTTTTTTCAGTTTTATTTTTTTCAAATTTTTCACTGTCTAGTCAAATATTTGATTATGAGACAGAAATATTTTTAAATAAATTAATTGTAGATATTAAATCAGTAAATAAATTTAATAAAAATATTAAAATTCATATAATTAAAGATGCCAATCCTAATGCTTTTGTAATTCCTAAAAACAAATTAATTGTATCATCTGGACTTTTAGAGCAGTCTCCCGATTATGTTTCATTACTTGCTGTTCTAGCTCATGAAGTAGGGCATCTTGAATACCTTCATTTGGAAAAAAGAAAAGATAGATTAGAGAAATTTTCAAAAATAAATTTAATAAGTAATCTAGCTCTAATTACTGGAAGCATATTAACTAGAAATCCAGAAGTTTTAGGTGGCACGGTAGCAAGTCAAGTTAATATCAACAATTTCTATTTTAGTTTTAGTAGAGAGCAAGAAAGAGAAGCTGATTTATATTCAATAAAAACTTTACAAAAATTAAATTTACCATCAGAATCAGTTAAAGAACTTTTAAAAATTTTAGAAAAAAATGCTTTGGATAAAGGTTTTGATGAAAATTATCAAAAATTTTCAACACACCCAATATTTAGAGAAAGATATGAAATTATTGATTACAATTCAGAAAATAAAAAATTTAATTTTAACAAAGACACTCAGAATGAATTTAATTTTATAAAAGCTAAATTTATGGCTTACAATAACACTTTAAATCTGACAAATTTAAATGATGATCACAAAACATATTATGAAAGTATTAGTAACTCTGAATCAGGAAATCTAATAATTTCTCTTAAAAAACTAAATTATTTAATAAAAAAGTTTCCAAAAAACACCTTCTTTTTAGAAACTAAAGCAGATATTTTAAGATCGCATGGCTATTTAAATGAATCTGTAAAATTTTACAAAATAGTTTCAAATAAATATCCAGATAATTATTACATAAAATATAAAATATTTTTAGATACAAACACACAATATATGCAATTAAATAATAAAATGAATTTTTTTTATGAAAATTTAAATTTAATTATTCAATTCCCTAAAAACAAATATATTATTAATAAATTTATTGAGATTGCTAAAGATTTACAAAAAATATATTGGCTTAATTTTTTCAATACAATAAGTGATACAAGCTACAAAGACATGGAAGAATTACAAAAAAAACTAAACAATTTATCTAAAGAAACTAATGAAATTAAATTAAAAAAAATAATAAATGAATATAATAATTTATGAAAGGTTCCTTAACATTCAGTGATTATAAAACACTTATTAAAAATGAGGAAATAATCACTAGTAAAGATGCTGAAAAAAGAATTCAACCTTCAAGTATGGACCTTACATTAAGTAATGAATGTTATGAACTTAAATATAGTTTCTTGAGCCCAACAGGTAGGATAAGAAATAAACTAAAAAAATTATCTATTAAAAAATATAATTTATCGAATGGGTTAGTTTTTAAAAAAAATAAAACCTATTTAGTAAAATTAAATGAAAAATTAAATTTAAAAACAACAATCAAAGGTAAATGTAATCCTAAAAGTAGTACTGGAAGATTAGATATATTTTGTAGAACTATTTTAGATAAATCAAATGAATACGAAAAAATACCGCATAAATATAAAGGTGAAATGTTTTTAGAAATAACATGTAAATCATTTAATATTAAATTTCATGAGGGTGACTCTCTTAATCAAATGAGATTAGTTTATAGTAATAATATTTATTTAAATGATAAAGATTTAGTTAAAATAAATAAAACTAAAAAATTATGTTTTTCAAATAAAAAAGCTATTTTTGAAAATGGTCTTAAACTTACGATTGACTTATCCAATGATAAAACA
>JBJKYR010000010.1:0-53695 GCA_045560945.1 Alphaproteobacteria bacterium
GTAATAACAAATAACAAACTTCTAAAAACTCACTGTTAGTGGCTAATTCATGAATATCATAGCCTCTGTGTCTAAGAATACCTTTGTTTCCATCTATAAAGGTTATTGAAGAGTCACAAGAAGCAGTAGATGTAAACCCAGGATCATAAGTAAACAAGCCTGTTTCCTGATATAGCTTTCTTATATCTAAAACATTAGGTCCGTCTGTGCCATTTATTACTGGAATTTCATAAGACTTACCAGTTTCATTATTAAATAAAGTAAAAGAACTTTTTTGTTTATTATCTTCGTAATCCGCCATTTTATATTTTATACCTATTAAGTCTTTCTAGTGAATTATCTTTTCCTAATATCATGAATATATCAGTAATAGAAGGTCCATTGTAACTATCCGTTAGTAAATATCTAATTGGTTTGCCTAAAACTGGGAATTTGATATTATTTTTTTTTAGAAATTCTTTTATTTGTAAATTAATATAATCATATTCCCAATCATTAATATCATTAATTAATTCTAAAAAATCTCTAAAGCAATTATTAAATTCATTTGAAAATTTTCATCAATTTTTTTTGAATAGTTTCTTGTAAAATATATTTCCCCAATACTTGTCATTTGATCGTATGTTGAAATATATTTTTTATAAACATTAAACACTCTTATTAATTTTTTTCTATCTAGCTGAAAAAATTTTTTCAAATTTTATTAGACTGACAATATTCTTCAAATAAATATAAATTAGACTCTAGTCTTAAATAATGATTATTAAAAAAATCAAGTTTTTTATAACTAAACACACTTGCAGATTTTGATAAACTTTCGATTTTAAATTTAGAAATAATATCTTGAAGTTTAATAATTTCATCATCTTGACTTTTAGGTGACCATCCTAATAAAATTAAATTGTTAATTATAGAATCAGGTAAATAACCTTGATTCTTTAAATCTATTAAATTTACTGCACCATGTCTTTTTGATAGTTTAGCCCCATCCTCTCCATGTATTAGAGGTATATGTGCATATGTTGGAATTTTCCAATTCATATATTTATAAATAAACTTTTGTCGGAAATAATTATTTAAATGATCATCTCCTCTAATAATATAATTTACTCCTAAGTCATGATCATCGACTACGACTGATAGCATATAAGTAGGGGTATTGTCATTTCGCACTAAAACAAAATCATCTATTTCGTAATTTTTAACTTCAACTCTACCTTGAATTAAATCTTCTAATATTTCATTACCATCAGTTGGAATTTTAATTCTAATTACGAATCCTGATTCAAGAGATTGAACTTCTTTATTATTTTCACAAGAAATGCATATTTTTTTTGAACTAATTTCTCCTGAATTTATTTTTTGCCTTCTATTTTTTAGTTTATCTTCAGTACAAATACATTTGTAAGCATTATTATTTGTTAATAAATTATTTGCTATTTCTAAATGTCTATTAATATTTAGCGATTGAATTTGAGGGTCATTATCCCAATTTATTCCTAACCACTTAAGACCATTTATAATATTATTTTTAAATTCTTCTGTTGATCTTTTTTTATCTGTGTCCTCTATTCTTAAAAATAATTTAGATTCTGGATATTGAGATTTAAAAATATAATTTATGAGAGCGGTTCTTGCACTTCCTATATGAAGGTTTCCAGTAGGTGATGGTGCAAATCTAGTAATATATCCAGTCATTTGTAAAATGACCTTAATTATATTTTCTTATAATGCCAGATAAAGTGCCTTGAATTTGTACATCTCCAAGATTATGTTCTTTAATATCGTATGCCTTATTAGCAGGTATCAAATATATTTTTTGATTAGTCATTTTAACTATTTTTAATGTAATCTCGTTGTTTAATGTTAGAACAGCTGCTATTTTACCATTTTCTGCTGAATTTGTTTTTTTTATAATCGCTATATCCCCATCAAAAATACCTTCATCTATCATAGAAAGCCCTTTTACTTTTAAGCCAAAATAGGTAGAATTTTTAGTTACAAGTGATCTAGGAATAGAAATCATGGAATCTGATGAATTTATAGCTTCTATAGCTTCACCTGCTGCAATAGATCCAATAAGAGGTATGTTGAGGAATGATTCATCGTTTATTGAATTAAGAGTATTAAGATTTTTGGTTATTTCCATTGCTCTTGCTTTGTGTTTTAATCGTTTAATATATCCTCTTTGTTCTAAACTAGTGATTAGTCTGTGAATTCCTGATTTTGATTTGAGGTTAACAGCATTCTTCATCTCTTCAAAAGATGGAGAGATATCATTTGAAGATATATAATTATTTAAATAAACAAATAATTCTTTTTGTTTTTTAGTAAGCATATATGTTCTATATATGTTCTCTTTTATAAAAAAACAATCTTTTTTTATTTTTAAAGATTATATTTTAAAATATCCTGATTTCCCGCCCTTTTTTGAAATTAATTTAATGTTCTTGATTTTAATGGATTTGCTTAAATATTTACACATGTCATAAATAGTTAAACAGCTTATCGCTACAGCAGTTAAAGCTTCCATTTCAACCCCAGTTTTTGAACTTGTCTTAACTACTGCTTTTACATTAATTATTTTTTTTTTTATATTTTTTGTTATCTTAATACTAACGGAGTCAATGGGAATATTATGACAAAGAGGTATTAATTTTGATGTTTCTTTAGCTCCCATTATCCCAGCAACAATAGCTACATTTTCTATACTTCCTTTTTTGGATTTTAATTTTTCAATTTTTTTAAATGAAATCTTATCAAAAATTACTTCACCTTCACCTTCAGCAATTCTTTGAGTAATTCCTTTATCAGTAACATCTACCATAATTGGATTATTTTTTTTATCTAAGTGACTAACCATTATTTAATAATTTTTTTATAAAAACTGCATAATCATGTGATCTTAAAATTGACTCACCAATAAGAAAATTAAATATACCAAGCTCGTTATACATTTTAATATCAGATGAGGATTTGATTCCACTTTCAGCAATCACAGTAAAATCTTTGCTGATACTTGTAAATAAATTTATTGAATTATTAACATCAGTTTTAAGATTTTTTAAATTTCTATTGTTTATACCTATTATTGGGTAATTTAATTTCAAGGCCCTTTTAATTTCTTCTTCATTATGTGTCTCAATAATAACATCTAATTTTAATTCTTTAGATATTTCCAAGAATTCATTTAGTTGATTATCACTTAATATAGATACAATTAAAAGTATAATATCTGCTTGATATACTTTACTTTCATATATTTGATATTTATCAATGATAAAATCTTTTCTTAAAATTGGGATTGTTGTGTTTTGTTTTATTAGAGACAAATGATCTATTTCACCGCTAAAAAAATTACTTTCAGTTAATATAGAAATTGCCCCAATTCCTGCTTTTTCATATATTTTTGCAATTTTTATGGGATTATATTCCTTGATTATTTGACCACCACTTGGACTTTCTTTTTTAATTTCACCGATAAAAAAATTATTTTTATTTTTAGCAGATTTTTGAATTACATTTTTAAAATCTCTTTTTTCTATTCTATCTGAAATTAATTTTGTTAATGTATTTAAAGAACACTTATTTTTTAATATTTCAATTTCTTTAGCTTTATCTTCACATATTTTTTTTAAAATATTACTCATTAGTAATTTTGGTTATAAATTCTTTTGTTTTACCTTCAGAAATTGATTTATGAGCAATAACAGTGCCTTCTTTTATACTCGATGATTTTCCAGCTAGATATATGGCTGCACCAGCATTTATTTCTACAATGTTTTGAAATTTTGGAAAACTGCCATTAATCATTTTAATAAAACATTCAGCGTTGTATTTTGGATCTCCACCTCTTATCTCATCTATAGAAATATAATCATAGCCAATTTCACGAGGATCTAAAATATAATTATAAATTTTATTATCTTTTAGTTCACAAATATTAGTATTTTTACTAAGTGTTATTTCATCTAACCCATCTTCACCATGAACAACCATTACATTATTTGATCCTAGCTCTTTTAGAACTTCACAGTGAGTATTAAGCCATTTTTTATCATATACTCCCAAAAGTTGATTTTTAGCATTTGCTGGATTTGTTAATGGGCCAAGTAAGTTGAATATTGTTCTTGTACCTAATGTTTTTCTAACATTTATTACATGTTTCATTGCCGAGTGATGATACTGTGCAAACATGAAGCAAAAATTATTTCTGTTTAATTGATCTTCTATAGTTGAAGGATTATCTGAGAATTTGTAGCCTATATTTTCAAGCATGTCTGCAGATCCAGATTTTGAACTTACTGATTTATTTCCATGCTTTGTAATTTTGATACCACAGCTTGCAGCAACTAAAGAAGCAGCAGTAGATATGTTAAGAGTATTCGACAGATCCCCCCCAGTACCACAAGTATCGACTGTATTATTTGATGAAGCAATCTTCATAGATTTTGATCTCATTATTTTTGTAGCACCCAGTATTTCATTTTTAGTTTCACCCTTTACCTTAAGTAAAGTTAAAATGGCTGAAGTATCAATCTCACTTAATTTTCCATCCATAATTAATTCAAAAAGAAACATTGTTTCATCTGATGTTAAATCTCTTTGAGAAAATAATTTATTTTTTAAGTCTTTAATTTCCATAATTTATTAATGATAAGAAATTTTTAAGTAAATCTTTTCCTACATTAGTGCCTATACTTTCTGGATGAAATTGAAATCCATAAATAGGCAAGCTTTTGTGTGCAATACCCATAATTATATTTTTTTTAGTTTCTGCAGTTATTATAAATTCTGATGACAGAGTATCTCTATCTATAACTAAAGAATGATATCTTGTTGCTGAGAAATTACTTTTTATATTTTTAAAAATTTCATGATTATTATGTTTCATATTATCAATTTTTCCATGCATTATTTCTTCACATTTAATTATTTTAGCGCCAAAAGCCTGACCTATTGATTGATGTCCCAAGCATATACCTAGAATAGGTAATTTTTTTTTAAATTCTGCAATAAGTTTAAGGCAAATACCTGCTTCATTTGGAGTGCATGGTCCGGGAGATAGAATAATTGCTCTTGGATTAAGTTGATTAATTTCCTCTAAAGATATTTTATCATTTCTATATATTTTAACTTTTGCACCTACTTCACTTAAGTAATGTTTAACATTATAAGTAAAACTATCGTAATTATCTATCAATAGAATCATTAATTATATTTGTAAGAGTCTTCTGCAGCAGCCATCAAAGCACCTGCTTTATTTATTGTTTCTTGATACTCATCTTCTGGGTTAGAATCATAAACTACACCACCTCCAGACTGAATATATAAATTCCCATTTTTTACCAATCCACTTCTTAAACTAATACAAGTGTCCATATCACCATTAGAGTCAAAATACCCCATACATCCAGCATAGAAACTTCTATTGAGGTTTTCAAGTTCTTCTATTATTTCCATGGCACGTATTTTTGGCGCACCTGAAACCGTACCAGCTGGAAAACCTGCTTTAAGGGCATCAACTGCATCGTATTTATCATCAATTAATCCTTCAACATTTGAAACAATATGCATAACATGGGAATAATATTCTATAATCATTTTCTCTGTAACTTTTACTGATTTGTTTTGAGCAACTCTTCCAACATCATTCCTTCCCAAATCTAATAGCATTAAATGTTCTGCTCTCTCCTTTTCATCTTGAAGTAAGTCTTTTGATAGCTCGAGATCTTCATTAGCATTTTTACCTCTTTTTCTTGTACCAGCTATAGGTCTTATTGTAATTTTTTTATTTCTCAACTGGACAAGTAATTCAGGGCTTGAAGCCACTAGTCCTATTTCATTAAAATTTAAATTAACTAAATACGGCGAAGGGTTTAATCTTCTTAATGACCTATAAAGACTAACTGCTTCAAGATCATATTTTGTTTCAAATCTTTGAGAGGTAACTACTTGAAAAATATCACCATCCTTTATGTATTCCTTAGCTTTTGAAATGATAGAAAAATACTCTTCTTTAGAATAATTCGATATAAATTTTAAATTTGACTTAATTTGGTTAACAGGTTTCTGAACAAGGTTTTCTTTAAGATGATTTACTTTTAGTTCTAATAATTCTTGAGCTGCATTAAAGGCACTTTCATAATTTTGCCCCTTACTTGGATAGACGACAGTCATAACAGTAATTGTATCTTTTATGTTATCAAAAACTGCAACAATTTTAGGTCTAATCATGATAGAGTCGGGTATATTTATATTATCATTATTTTTTAATGATATTTTTTCCATATATTGAATCATGGGGTATCCCATATATCCAACTAGAATAGGATATGGAACATCTATATTTCCTTTATCAAATTTTGATAACTCTATTAGATTTTTAAGAGACTCAATCGGTTTATTGGAAATTTTATATTTATAATTTTCATAATTGTATTTTATTGAAGCTAAGTTATTATCAACTTTCCAAATTAGATCTGGATCACAACCTAAAAGAGAGTATCTACCTCTTAGGCTGCCACCCTCAACTGATTCTAATAAAAAAGAATAGTTTTGATTTTTTTTAATTTTTAGAAGACATGATATTGGCGTTTCGATATCAGCAATTAATTTTTTTGTTAAAAGTTGGGGTTTATCATTTTTTAACCCATCTATGAATTTTTCTTTTAATTCATTCATTAATATTGGTTTATTAAAGCCCGTATTAAATTATCATTTGTTGAGATATTTTTCTTCTTAACTATCTCAGCTCCAAAAAAACTTCTTAATTCAGATTTTAATTCTAATTCTTGACTATTTACATAATCATCATTTGGAAATGTTACTTCATTAGTTTTGGCGACATATATATCATTGTTTGAAACGCTAAAATAAATTTTATCTATCTCATTTTCAAAAACTTTGCTTTTAAATGTAATGGGGAAATCATCACTTTTAAATTTTATATCAATATTAGTAGTTTCCGATTTAAAATATGCCGCTAAATCTTTTATTAGTTTTGAATTAGAAATTGAATCATCTATATAATTTTTAATTTGTTTTATCTTAAGAGATTTTATCCAATCTTCTGAAACTCTTTCCAATACTTGATTTAACTCATATGGTTTTTCGTAAAATATATTATCAACATTGATAATTATAGATTGATCATCGTCTATGTCTTCTATGTCACTCACAAAATCTTTATTTGTTGAAAAGGCTTTTATAATAACTTCATTTCTGACTAAGTCATCCTTGGTATTGTCAAAAGCTCTCTCAGCTTTGCTAATGTTTTTTATAGTTAATGAATTATTATTGGCAATTTCATTTAATGAAAGTCCATCAAGTATTTGTTGGCTTATATTATTTTTTAAATCTAAAATAAAATTATTCAATTCTACTTCAAGTAAATTATCAAAAATTTTATCTCTTGATTTTTCAATTGTATTTTGGATTTCTGGATAAATCTTTCTCACAAATATGACATGTTTTGCTAATGTAGTCTCAATAACTGGAGAAATCATATTTTCTTGAAGACTAAATATAGCATCAGAAAGCTCTTCCAAAACTTCATCTTCAGCTACATTAGTAAACTTATTAAAAGTAATATTATTTTCTTCAGCAAATTTAATAATATCAACTAAGTCAAATGATGCTGTTTTAATTTTAAATTTTGAAGCTTCCTCTAAAACCTTAAAATTGAATTGAAGAAAATCTCTTTTTTCAGATTCTACAAAAAGACTTTTATTGTTGTTATAATAGTTTAAAATTTGAGAATCTGATGGTGTTAATTGATTAATGAAGTTTTTTTTATCAATTAATATGTAAGATATATCTCTCTTTTCTGGATTCATGTATGAATTGATGTTTTTATTAAAATAATCAATTATCTTTTCATTTGTTATAGAGATATCGAGGTTTTCAATATTGTTTAAATTATACTCATTTAAATTAAATTTAATTAGATCTATGTTTCTAGAATGATTATTATGTTTATCTATAATTTTTTCGAATTTATTTGGATATTGTATTTCTAAGAAAAGTTCATCAAAAACCTTTGACCTTGCTTCATAATTAATAATTTTTACTAAATCATCAATTTTTAAACTCTGATTGTTAAGGAATGAACTTAACTCTTTTTCATTCAATTTATTATTTTTATTATAAAGGTTAGGAAATCTTTTTTTTGTTTCAGAAGCTACCACTGTTTCATCTATAATAAAATTTTGTGAGTCAAATTCATTTTCAAATACAGCATTATTAATTAAGCTTCCAAGTGCCATTGACTCAATCTGAAAAGCTTGTATTTCTTCAGATGTTAATTGTCGACCAAACATTTGATTATATTGATTAATATTCATATCTAATACTCGCAGGAACTTAGTTGTTGATATTGGAGTTCCGGATACTGAGGCCACTACATTGTCAGAGTCAAATAGTCCTGAGTATCTTGAAGAGCCTCTAAAAAAAATAAGCTAATTCCAAAGAGAATAGCAAGAACGAATGCTATTTTTGATTTTCCTAAACTTCTGAACATAATTAATGTTGCTTCTATAATAATAGTTTCTATAAGGGAAAATAATTATGGTCAAATTAGATAGTTTTTCCTCATTTTTCATAGCAAATTGGAAATTAAATGGAAATTTTAAGTTTATTGATCAATTTATAAGTAATCTAACTCTCCCAAGTGACAGATCTAAATGTATAGTTATCTGCCCAACGTCTATTCACTTAGATTATATGTCTAAACATAAAAGAGGATTTTATGTGGGTGCTCAAAATGTTTCTCAACATAAAGATGGTGCATTTACTGGAGAAATATCTGCAGAGTCACTATCAGATTTAAATGTCGATTTTTGTATTGTTGGACACTCTGAGAGAAGGCAAATTTTTAATGAGAAGAATGACACTATTTATTTTAAATCTGAAAACTTAATTAATAAAAATTTTATACCTATAATTTGTATTGGTGAAACATTAGAAGAAAAAGAAAATGGAAAAACAAATGATATATTAGAAGAGCAGTTAAAAAAATGTATACCAAGCTCATCTAATTTTCAAAATACTATAATAGCATATGAGCCTGTTTGGGCAATAGGAACGGGCTTAACTCCATCTATTGAAGAAATAGATAAAACTCACCAATTTATAAGAGGGCATAATTCTAAATTTAATAAATTTAATATTTTATATGGTGGATCAGTAAAGGCTAATAATGTAAAAGAGATTACATCTTTATTAAATGTAAATGGTGCCTTAATTGGAGGAGCTTCACTGAAATCAGAGGAATTTACAAAAATTATTCAAGATTAATATCTTGATTTATAATACTTTATAAATATAAGTGCCGCATGTTAACCCTAATAATTATACAGCTAATTCTTGCAATACTTTTAGTAATATTTGTTTTACTGCAGGGCAGTGATAATGAGGGATTAGGCTTAGGCGGAGGCGGTGGCGTAGGAGGGATGATGTCTCCTAGAGGCTCAGCAAACTTATTATCACGTTTAACCGCTTTAATAGCTACATTATTTATGGTTATGAGTGTAATTTTAACAATTGTTGCTTCAGTAGGATCTGAAAAAAATGTCTTGGAATCTCTTCCTTCTGTAAATTCTAATGAAGAAACAACACAAGAGCCAGTAATTCCTGAAAATAATTAATATAATTATCTTGATATAGATTATTCAATTCTGTATCAGGGTTATCCGTAATGCAATATGTATTTATTACGGGCGGAGTTGCCTCATCACTTGGTAAAGGTATAGCTTCCGCAGCAGTTGCTTCATTACTTCAGCAAAGAAACTTTAAGGTTCGAATAAGAAAACTTGATCCGTATCTTAACGTTGATCCAGGCACAATGAGCCCATATCAACATGGTGAAGTATTTGTTACAGATGATGGCGCTGAAACTGATCTTGATTTAGGTCACTATGAAAGATTTACAAATAGATCTGCAAAAAAAACTGATAGTACATCATCAGGAAAAATTTACTCTAATGTTTTAAAGAAAGAAAGAAAAGGAGATTATCTTGGAGCTACTATACAAGTTATTCCTCATGTTACTGATGAAATAAAACTTTTTATAAATTCTAATTTTGAAGATGAGGATATAATAATTTATGAAATAGGTGGAACTGTTGGAGATATTGAGTCTCTACCTTTTCTAGAGGCAATAAGACAGATTCGAAATGATAAAAAAATATCTTCAGCTTTAATTCATATGACCTATGTTCCTTATTTAAGTTCAGCTGGTGAATTAAAGACAAAGCCAACTCAGCACTCTGTTAAAGAATTGCTAAACTCAGGTATTCAGCCTGATATCATAATGTGCAGATGTGAAAAAGAAATAAATCAAGAGTCTCTAGAGAAAATATCACAATTTTGTAATGTAAAAAAAGATTCAGTAATTCCTGCCTTAAATGCTAATTCTATTTATGAAGTTCCATCAATTTATTCTCAAGCTGGACTGGATAAAGCTTTACTTGAGCATTTAGGTTATGATGTTTCCAAACACCCTCTTAATTTAGAAGCTTGGGAAAATTTAACAAATAAAATTAATAATTTAAAAAAAGAAGTAATTATTGGTGTTGTTGGGAAATATACAAACCTAAAAGATAGTTATAAATCTCTAATAGAAGCTCTTAATCATGGGGGTATTGAAAATAATGTTAAAGTTGAAATTAATTGGATAAATGCAGAAAAAATTAAAACATCTGAATTAGTACAAGAGCTTAAAAGTTTAGATGGTATATTAATACCTGGTGGTTTTGGTTACAGAGGTGTTGAAGGTAAAATTTTAGCAATAAAGTATGCAAGAGAAAACAATATTCCTTTTTTTTTTTGGAATTTGTTTAGGAATGCAATTAAGTGTAATTGAGATAGCAAGAAATGTTTTTGATTTATCAGACTCTAATTCAACTGAATTTCAATTAACCAAAAATCCAGTAGTTAGTCTAATGACAGAATGGCACAACAAGAATAAAATTGAGAAAAGAGATCAGGGTAGTGACAAAGGAGGCACAATGAGACTCGGAGCCTATAAAGCTATACTGAAAAAAAAGTCTAAAGTTAGTGAGATTTATAATGCAACGGAAATTTCAGAGAGGCATCGACACAGATATGAAGTTGATTTATCTTACACTAAAGATTTTGATAAAAAAGGATTCCATTTCTCTGGAATGTCTCCTGATTACGTACTTCCAGAAGTATTAGAAAGCGCAAATCATAAATGGTTTATTGGTGTCCAGTTTCATCCTGAATTAAAGTCTAGACCTTTAGCACCACATCCTTTATTTTCGTCTTTTATAAAACATTGTATAAAATGAAAACTATAAAAATAGCAGATTTTGAAACATCAAATAAAAAGAATTTATTTTTAATAGCTGGTCCGTGTGTAATAGAAAGTGAAAGCCACTCTTTAATGATGGCTGAAAAAATTGCTAAAGTTTGTCAAAAAGTGAAAATTAATTTTGTTTATAAGTCAAGTTTTGATAAGGCTAATAGATCAAGTATTAATAGCAATAGAGGTATAGCAATAAATCAAGCTGAAAAAATATTTAATAAAATAAAATCTATTTTTAATTGTCCTATTTTAACTGATATCCATAACGAAACTCAGTGTGAATTTTTATCAAAATCAGACAGTGTTGATATTCTTCAAATACCAGCATTTTTATGTCGACAAACTGACTTATTAATTTCAGCTGCAAAAACAAACAAAATTATCAATGTTAAAAAAGGTCAGTTTTTATCACCATATGAGGTTCCAAATATTATTAAAAAAATTGAAAGTGCAGACAATCACAATATTATGATTACAGAAAGAGGTACATCATTTGGCTATAATAACTTAGTCAACGATTTTAAATCTTTAGATATTATGAAAAACTATTTATACCCAGTAATTTTTGATGCAACTCACTCTGTACAAGAGCCAGGTGGCATGGGGGAAAAGAGCGGGGTAAAAGAGAATTTGTTTCTACTTTATCTAAGGCTGCTGTTGCAGTTGGAGTTGCTGGTATTTTTATTGAGACACATAATGATCCTGACAGCGCTCCAAGTGATGGTCCCAATATGTTGCATATTGAAAAATTAGAGAATTTAATTTCAAAATTAATTGAATTAGATACTGTTTCAAAAAAATAATTTTTATTTAATTTTTTAGTATAGAAAGGCATAGATGGAAAAAATAAAAAATATACATGCAAGAGAAATATTAGATAGTAGAGGAAACCCTACTGTGGAATGCGATCTTGAACTACAGGATGGATCATTTGGTAGAGCTGCAGTACCAAGTGGTGCTTCAACAGGTATTCATGAAGCTTTAGAATTACGAGATGGAGATAAAAATAGATATCTTGGAAAAGGAGTAAAAAAAGCTGTTCAAAATATTAACGAATTGATTAAAAAAGAGGTTCTTGGTAAGAGTTTTGATAACTATAAAGTTTTTGATAAGTCATTATTGAGCTTAGATGGAACAGAAAATAAGTCAAATTTTGGAGCAAAACGCAACACTTGCTGCAAGTTTAGCTTTTGCAAAAAGTTTAGCAAATCATTCTTCCGCTCCTTTTTATCAATATATTGCAGAGAATGAAATTTTTTTACTACCTGTCCCCATGATGAATATTATCAATGGTGGATCGCACGCTGATAATGACGTTGATATTCAAGAGTTTATGATCGCACCAGTTGGTGCAACTTCATTTTCTGAGGCATTAAGGTATGGATGTGAAATTTTTCATTCATTAAAATCAATTTTAAAATCTAAAAATCTTAATACTAATGTTGGTGATGAGGGGGGATTTGCTCCTAATGTAAATAGCTCTGCTGAGGTAATAGAAATAATCATTAGCTCTGTAGAGAAAGCTGGTTTTAAAATGAATGATGATATTCTATTATCACTTGATGTTGCTTCAACAGAATTTTATCAAAATAATAAGTATCACCTTAAGGGCGAAGGAAAAACTTTATCTTCTATTGAAATGGTAAACTATATTGAAAACTTATCAAATGATTTTCCTATTTATTCTATTGAAGATGGGATGTCTGAGGATGATTGGGATGGTTGGATAGAATTAACTAAAAGAATAGGAGATAAAGTGCAGTTAGTTGGAGATGATCTTTTTGTTACGAATATTAAAAGATTAAAAACTGGGATAGAGAAAAGTGCAGGCAATTCCATATTAGTAAAGTTGAATCAAATAGGAACATTATCAGAAACCATTGATGCTATAAATCTTGGGAAAAGAAACAATTTTTCTTCTATTATTTCACATAGATCTGGTGAAACTGAAGATACAACGATTGCTGATTTGTCCGTAGCTGTATCAGCTGGACAAATTAAAACTGGATCACTTTCAAGAACTGACAGGACTGCTAAATATAATCAATTATTAAGAATAGAAGAAATGCTTGGTGCGAGTGCTAAATATGCAGGAAAATCAATTCTAAAATATTGACACAAACGTAATTGTTCTGATTAATTGCATTTAATATGAATAAATCATTAATTTTAAAGAATAAAATAGTTTTATATTTATCATTTTTAATAACTTTTTTTATTTTTATTTATCTCATTTATTTCTTTATAAATGGTCAAAGGGGTTTGCTTAAATATTTTTACCTTACAAAACAATCAGAAGAATACAATCACACTTTAGCTAATCTCAAGACAGAGAATAATTACTATATAGATCTCACAAAAAGGTTGCAGCCCAATACTCTCGATTTGGATTATTTAGATGAACAGGCAAGAAAAAAGCTAGGTTTAATTGATAAAAACGAAATTGTAATTATCTTAGATAAATAAATAATTGACAAATTTTTACAATTTAATATTAAAAAATTTACAAAATTTTACAAATGAAAAAATTATCTAAAGCCGACCACTTAAAAATATTCTCTTATATGATGAAAATCAGACGATTTGAAGAGAGGTCAGCTCAGCTTTATGGAATGGGTCACATAGGGGGTTTTTGCCACTTATATATTGGTCAAGAAGCGGTAGTTGTAGGGGTCCTGATGACAATCAAAAAAAATGATTCTGTTGTGACTACTTATAGAGATCATGGTCATATGATTGCTAGAGGTTTGGATCCCAAAAAAATTATGGCTGAACTTACGGGAAGAACCGATGGATATTCAGCTGGTAAAGGTGGTTCAATGCATATGTTTTCTAAAGAAAATAATTTTTATGGAGGACATGGTATTGTCGGGGCTCAAGTACCAATTGGAACTGGTATTGCATTTACTCATAAATACAATGGTGATCAAAATATTTGCCGCACTTACATTGGTGATGGCGCTATGAATAATGGTCAAGTTTTTGAGGCTTTTAATTTAGCAGCTTTATGGGAACTTCCTGTCCTATATATTATAGAAAACAATAAATATGGTATGGGTACCGCTGTTGATAGAGCTGCTGCAGGATCTCATTTATATAAAAGAGGAGAGGCTTTTGGAATTAAAGGTGAGATAGTGGATGGTATGAATGTTTATTCAGTTATTAAAGCAGCCGAAAAAGCTGGAGAGTATGTAAGATCAGGCAAAGGCCCCTATATATTAGAAGTTCAAACATATCGTTATAGAGGCCACTCAATGTCTGATCCTGCAAAATATAGAACAAAAGATGAATTAAAAGAATATAAAAATTCAGACCCCTATAGACATTGTAAGAAAAGAAATATTAAAAAAGAAAATCGCAACTAAAAATGATTTAGATAATTTAAATAAAGAAATTATTGAAGAGATAAAATCTGCTGCTGAGTTTGCTCTTGAAAGTAAATTTCCGTCTAGTCAAGAATTATATACAGATGTTTATATTTAAATGAGTATTGAAATACTAATGCCAGCATTATCGCCTACTATGACAGAAGGCAACTTAACTAAATGGTTAGTTAGTGAGGGCCAGGAGATAAAAGCAGGAGATGTAATAGCAGAGATAGAAACTGATAAAGCAACCATGGAAGTAGAAGCCGTAGATGAAGGATTTGTTGAAAAATTACTTTATAAAGAAGGAGATATTAATATACCTGTTAACAAACCTATCGCATTAATTTCAGCAGAGAAAGATCCATCGAATGAGACTAAAGAAGAAAAAATTGGAAAATCTTCAAAAAAAGAAAACCAAGAAATAAATAAAACAAAAGAAAGCAATTCTATTCACCAGGAAATATATACAGAAAAAAGCAAAGATCAAATTACTATGAGGCAGGCAATTAGAGATACAATTGCGGAAGAAATGAGAAAAGACAAAAAAGTTTTTATACTTGGTGAAGAAGTAGCTGAGTACCAAGGTGCATATAAAGTTACACAAGGTCTTTTGGATGAGTTTGGAGAAAAAAGAGTCATTGATACGCCTATCTCAGAGCATGGCTTTACTGGATTAGCGGTTGGTGCTGCATTCAAGGGATTGATACCTATTGTTGAATTTATGACTTTTAACTTTTCAATGCAAGCTATTGATCAAATTATCAATTCTGCTGCAAAGACATTATATATGTCAGGGTGGGCAAATTAATTGTCCAATTGTTTTTCGCGGCCCAAATGGTGCTGCTGCCCAGGTTGCAGCACAACATAGTCAAGATTTTTCATCTTGGTATGCCCATGTACCTGGTTTAAAAGTTATTGCCCCATCTACAACTTTAAATGCTAAAGGTCTTCTTCGCGAAGCAATAAGAGATCCTAACCCTGTAATATTCTTAGAAAATGAGATTCTATATGGTCTTAAAGGTGAAGTCTCATTAGATGAAAATTTTACAATACCATTTGGTAAGGCAAATATTGCAAAAGAAGGAAAAGATACAACTATCGTCACATACTCAATAATGCTTCATAAATCATTAGAGGCTGCAAAAATATTAAAAGAAAAACATAACTTAGATATAGAAGTAATTGATCTTCAGAGTTTAAGACCACTTGACTCAGAAACCATTATAAACTCTGTTAAAAAGACAAATAGAATTGTAACAGTAGAAGAGTCATGGCCTTTTGCGAGTGTAGGTTCTGAGATAGTAAATTTGGTTCAAAAAAACGCTTTTGACTATCTAGATGCTCCCATAATTAAGATTAATAGTGCAGATGTTCCAATGCCTTATTCAAGTGAATTAGAAAAATTATATCTACCTCAAATTGATGATATTGTAAAAGCTGTTAAAGAAGTTAATTATATATAAGTTATGTCTTCAAAAATTTTAATGCCGGCTTTATCGCCAACTATGACTGAAGGTGCAATTAACAAATGGTTAGTGAAAATTGGTGATAATGTTAAAGCTGGAGATATTATTGCAGAAATAGAAACTGATAAAGCTACAATGGAAGTAGAGTCAGTAGATGAAGGTAAAATAACTCATCTCCTTGAAGAAAATCCTAATATTCAAGTTTCTGTAAATAGTGTGATTGCTATCATCGATGGGAAAGAAAGTGACTCTCTTGAAGATAGCACTTTAACAAAAGATATAGTTAAAGATGAAATTGAATCAGAAGATAAACAAGCGTCTAAATCAAATGAAAAAAAAGACACTAAAAAAGATATTGTTACTGATACATTCAATAATAAAATAAAAGCATCTCCCTTGGTAAAAAAAATTTCCAAAGATCAAAATATTGATCTGAATAAAATAAATGGATCAGGTCCAGATGGAAGAATTATTAAAAGAGATATTGAGTCAAATTCTACTCTTAAAATATCTTCAGAGCACAAAATTAGTCAAGATTTTATTGTACCCAGTATGATGCGTAAAGTAATAGCTAAACGTACAACAGATGCAAAACAACAAATACCTCATTTTTATTTAACAATAGAGTCCAATGTAGATAAGTTAATAGATCTAAGAAAAAAAATTAATGAGAATAACTCTATAAAGATTTCATTTAATGATTTGATTGTTAAAGCTTTAGGAATGGCAATGAAAAAAAACCCCAATACAAATGTATACTGGCAGGATAATAAAATTTATCAGTTGAAAGATATTGACGTATCAGTTGCCGTTGCAATTGATGAAGGTCTTATTACTCCAATTATTAAAGCAGTTAATTCAAAAGGGCTTAACGAAATATCACTTGAGATAAGAGAATTAGCTAAGTTAGCTAAAACAAATTCTTTGACTCCAAAGCAATATACTGGAGGGTCTATAACAGTATCTAATTTAGGAATGTTTGGAATAAGTGAATTTGCTGCCATAATTAGTCCTCCACAATCATCAATTTTAGCTGTTGGTAAAATTATTAAAAAACCTATTGTATTAAATGATTCTGTGAAGATAGGTCATACCCTAAAATCTACTTTATCTGCTGATCATCGTGTTTTAGATGGTGCAGTTGCGGGGAAATTGTTAAAAGATTTTAATGATATTATTGAAGATCCATTTGAAATATGGATGAATAGCAATGATATGGAAGTAATTTGAAATGAGTGAAGTAAGACATCCTGAAAAAGTTTTCCGTGTTTCAAACCCTATTCCTAAGAAACCTTCCTGGATAAGGGTTAAAGCTCCAACATCAAAATTTTTTAAATCAACAGATAAAATTTTAAAAAATAAAAAAATAATTACTGTTTGTGAAGAAGCTGCATGCCCCAATATTTCTGAATGCTGGCAAAAAAAACATGCTACATTTATGATATTAGGGGATATTTGCACGAGAGCCTGCGCGTTTTGTAATATAAAAACTGGTAAGCCTGGTTTTATCGATAAAGAGGAGCCAAATAAAATTGCAGAAGTAGTATGTGAATTAGGTTTAGAACATGTTGTTGTTACAAGTGTTGATAGAGATGATTTGGAAGATGGTGGGGCTGAACATTTTACAACAGTAATTTCTTCAATTAGAAAATTAAACCCAAGTTGTACAGTAGAAATTCTAACGCCAGATTTTCATAAAAAACCTAAAGCACTAGATATTCTTTCAAATGATTTACCAGATGTATTTAATCATAATCTAGAAACTGTACCAAGACTGTATTTAAGTATTAGACCTGGATCTAGATATTTCGTAAGTTTAAAACTTTTAGCAGATATTAAAAAACTTAATCCTAAGGTATTTACAAAATCAGGATTAATGGTGGGTTTAGGTGAAACTAAAGATGAAATTTATCAAGTAATGGATGATTTGCGAGCAGCAGATGTGGATTTTATTACAATTGGTCAATATTTGCCTCCAACACCAAAACATGCAAAACTGGAGAAATTTATTACTCCTAAAGAATTTGATGAGTACAAGCAAATGGCTGTAGCAAAAGGATTTTTGATGGTTGCTTCATCACCTTTAACACGGTCGAGCTACCATGCGTCTGAAGATTTTAGAGTTATGCAACAAAATAGAGCTTTCAAAAATCTTTAATGAAAAATTCAAAAAAAGAGGAAGTTATCTCTCATTCAGCAATAAAACTTTTTAACATTGTTTTAGATATAGAAAGTTATCCAGAATATATTCCCTGGTGTACTAAGATGGTTATTAATCAAAGAAAAAAAAATGAAATTTATGCTGATATGTATGTAAAATATAAGTTTATTTTATCTCAAAAATTTGGTTCTCATGTTAGATTTGATACAAATAATTTAACAATAGAAACAAGTTATATTGAGGGACCTCTTAAAGATTTGACAACTAAATGGAAATTTGAAGAAATAGATAAAACAAAATCAAAAATTTTTTTTGATGTAAATTTTGAATTTAAAAATTATCTTCATCAAAAAATTGCAGAAACTTTTTATCCTTTAATTGAAAACAAAATGATAGATTCTTTTAAAAAAAGAGCAGATAATAGTTTAGATTAATTCCGATAAGTATTTAAAAATTGAGTTTACACATTTTTTTTGAATTTCTATTCTAGATCCTTTAAAATTTTTTTTAAGAATTTCTATTTTTCCATTTAATCTTATCCCAATATATACCAAACCTACAGGCTTACTTTCATTACCACCACCAGGACCAGCTATACCAGTTGTAGATATGCAAATATTAGTATTAGTTTTCATAAATAATCCTCTAACCATCTCTGTAGCTGTTTCTTTACTTACTGCACCATATTTTTTAATTGTTGCTTTTTTTACATTTAGATTTCTAATTTTTAATTCATTAGAATAAGTAATATATCCCCCTTGATATATTTTTGAAGAGTCTTTATTTTTAGTAATAGTATATGCTAAAAGACCCCCAGTACATGACTCCGCAGTAGCAATTGTAATACCGTCATTAATTAGTTGATTGATTATTTTTTTATATAAATGCATTTAGAATTATTAATGTTAAAACTGTATATAAACCAGCAATAATATCATCAAGAATTACACCATAGCCATTTTTATAATATTTATCAAAAAAATTAGCTGGAAAAATTTTTAAAATATCAAAAAATCTAAATAAAATAAATATTAGTAAATATGTTAAAAAATCATTAAAAAAAAATATTAAATCATAAAATAGAAATATTATAAAAACACCAAGTAACTCATCTATAACAATATGTTTAGAGTCATGTGAGTTTGTTATTAATGTAAAATAATTTATTAAATAATTTGAGATAAAAAATAAAAAAATAAATATTGTTGCTAAAATTATTAAAGGTAATGATAAAATATTAAATAAAATATACATTATTAATAAAGATACCAAGGTGCCCCAGGTACCGGGAGCAAATTTAATATAACCAACAAAAAAAATTGATACTAAAAATTTAGTAAGGTTTATCATTTGTAATCTGTACTATTGATTCAGCTGCAATTCCAAGTCCATCTCCTATAAATCCAATTTTTTCATTTGATGTAGCTTTAATTGAAATAATTTTCTCAGGAATTTTAAGTATGGAAGATATTTTTGATATCATTTTTTTTCTATATTTATTTATATTAGGTTTTTCGCAGATAAAATTAATATCTAAATTAGCTATAAAATATTTATTTTCTTGAAGTTTAATTTTAGCAAATTTTAAAAAATGTTCAGAATTTTTATTTTTCCATTTTAAGTCCTTATTTGAAAAATAATAACCTATATCTTTCATTGATAGAGCTCCAAATATACTATCACAAATTGCGTGAATTCCTACATCAGCATCTGAATGACCTATTAATTTATTAAAGTTAATTTTTACACCACATAATTTTAAGCCTTTGTTTTTACTAGTATCAACTCGATGAATATCGTAACCAATGCCAGATTTATATTTTGGTTTTAAAAAAAGCTTAAAGTAATTTAAATCTTCAGGATATGTTATTTTGATATTTAATTTTTCACCTTTAATAAAATTTAGTTTATTTTGAGAAATTAAGACGGAGTCATCTTTTGCATTATTTATTTTTGCATTAACATGAGATTTAAAAATTGTATTAAAATCAAATCCTTGAGGTGTTTGAATTAATTTTATATTTTGATTAAATTCTTTTTTTGAAATTACTTTTCTATCAGGGCTTAGAGTATAAGGTATAGCTGAAAAATTTTTATCAAGTTGTTTTAATATTTTTAATGTTAATTTATTAGAGCAAAAAGGTCTTGCAGCATCATGTATTAGAACATTTTTTAGTTTATATTTTTTTAATTTTTTAATAGCATTAAAAGATGATATTTGTCTATTAGTCCCAGCCTCTGCATATACAAGTTTTCTTAAAGGAAAATTCTTTTTAAGATTTTTAAAAAATCTAAGATAGGATTTTTTAATTACAATTAATATTATATCAAAATTACTAGTGTCTATGCGGTTTAAAAAAAAATCTATAAGATTTGTACCGTTAATTTCATTAAATTGTTTAGGTAGTTTTTTGGTAAACCTTTCGCCAGTTCCTCCGGCTAGGATAACGAGTGCATTTTTAGTTTTTTTCATTTATAGGATGATTATATATTAGTTTATTATAGAATTATAAATATAAATAAAGCCTACCGTAATGTTTAGTTTAACCAAAATATTAAATAGATTATATCTAACTAAATTTTCTTTTTATTTACTCTTAGCTTTAATACTAATTAGCTTTTCAATTACCTTTTATCTAATGTTGCCAAATAACAATTTAGTAAAAAACCCACTTCAATTACAATATTTTTTATTGGCAGATGTTTTTTTTGTTATTTTGCTTTTGGCTCTTATAATCAGGCAGTTGATTTTGATAGTTATATATAAAAAAAATCAAAAAGATGAATCTAAGTTATATATAAAATTTGTTAATTTATTTACAGCTATGGCTGTCGGACCTGCTATTGGTTTAGTAGTTATAACATCTCTCTTTTTTAATTTAGAATTTAGAACTTGGTATGGAGGTGCTGTTAGAGATGTAGTAGTGAACTCCAACATAGTTGCAAGGGATTATGAAAATGAGATACAAGCTGAAATAATTTCTGACACTCAATTGATTATGAGAGAAATCGTAAAAGTTTCAAGAAATAATGAAGTAAATATAAATTCTATTAATCAGGGGTTAAGTGAATTTATAAACTTAAGAACAATTTCAAATATTTATCTATTTAATAAATCAGGTGAAATTTATTTAAATTTTAAAGATCAAGAAAATAAGAATTTTTTATTACCGTCCGATGATATTTTTCAAATATTGGATCAAAATAGAGTGTATATTTTTCAATTAAATAAAAATTCTATTTCTGCATATAAAAAAATTAATTTCTTAGGAGATATTTTTATGCAGGTTAATAGAGAGCTAAATACTAATATATGGGAACATGTATCAGCAACGAAAGATGCATACAAAATTTACACAACTAAAGAAAATGAAAGTGCCGGTATCCAAATAACTTACTCAATGATATTCGTATTATTTTCAATTGGTTTTATATTAATTGCAGTTTTAATTGGTTTTAATTTAGCAAGAAGACTCGCAAAACCAATATCTAATCTAATTGAATCAGCAAATCAAATTTCTAAAGGCAATTTTGATGCAAAAGTTTCTGAAATAGATCAGTTTGAAGAAATAAAAGTTTTAATTTCTTCATATAATAAAATGATTGTTGAAATTGAAAATAAACAAAATCAGCTCATCTCAAAAAGTAATGAGGATGAAGAAAAAAGGTTATTTATTGAGGCTATTCTAAGTTTACTTACGATTGGAGTCGTATCATTAGATAGTAATTTTAATATTATATTTTTTAATCAAACTACCAATACTCTATTTAAAGATACTAAAAAACTTGAGAATAATAGTAATTTTTTGTTAATATTTCCAGACTGGGAAAAAATTTTTAATGACTTTAAAAAATCAAAAAAGATTCTAGAAAATTTTCAAAATGAAATACTTATCAAAGATGATCTTAGAAGCTTTAATATTCGAATTATTAAAGAATTTAAAGATGATATAATTAATGGTTACATTGTAGCAATTGATGATACAACTTCATTTATTTTAGCTGAAAAACATGCTGCTTGGTCAGATATTGCTAGAAAAATAGCACACGAAGTAAAAAATCCATTAACACCTATAAAATTATCTGCTGAAAGAATAGAGAAAAAATATATTAATAAAGAATTTGAAAACGATGATATCAAAACACTCACAAATACCATCTCAAGACAAGTTGATGATATTGGAAAACTAATTGATGAATTTTCATCATTTGCAAGAATGCCTGAACCAGAAATTAAACTTGATAATTTATCTAAATGTTTACATGATTCTTTCTTGTTGTTTTCTAATTCACATAAAAATATTAAATTTAATATTAGAAAAGATAAAAAAGATATTTATTATCAATTTGACAAATTTCAATTGTCTCAATGCTTTAATAATCTGATTAAAAATGCAGTCGAAGCAGTTGAAAAAATTCCTAATCCTTCAATTTCTATTAATTTATTATCTGATAAAAATAAAATTTTTATTGAAATAATTGATAATGGAATAGGAATTTCTCAAGAAATGGTAAATAAAATATTTGAGCCATATTTTACTACAAAAAACAAAGGAACAGGTCTTGGTCTTTCAATAGTAAAAAAAATTATTGAAGATCACAACGGAAAAATTAGAATAGAAAAAAATAAGCAGATGGCAGGCACAACAAGTTTAATTATTTTGAAAATATAAATGCATAAAGTTCTAATAATTGATGATGAAAAGGATATTTGTTATTTAATATCTGAAATTTTAAAAGATGAAAAATACCTTACCTATTCTGCAGTTAATTCTAGTGAAGCTATTGCGCACTTTAATAAATATAATCCTGATTTAGTCATTCTTGATGTTTGGCTATCTAATAGCCAACTAGACGGGATTGAAATTTTAAAAGAATTTAAAAAAATTAATAATAATATTCCTGTAATTATTATTAGTGGACATGGTACAGTGGATCTGGCAGTGAGCTCTATTAAAAACGGGGCCTATGACTTTTTAGAAAAACCATTCAATAGCGATAAATTATTAATTTTATCAAAAAGAGCTATAGAAAGCTCTAGACTTTTAGATGAAAATAAAAATTTAAAAGAAATAGTATCACCAGATATCAATTTAGTTGGTGAATCAAATTTTGTTAATCAAGCTAGAAAAAAAATAATTACTTTTTCAAATTCAAACTCCCGTCTTTTAATTGAAGGAAATTTTGGTGTTGGAAAAACATTAATTGCTAATCAAATTCATCAAAAATCTAAATATAAAGATAAAATTCCTATTAGTATTGATTTTTCAACTCTGAATGAGAGCAATCTAGAAATTCTTTTCTCTGAAGATATCAAAAATTTAAACGACAATCTATTTGTTAGATCAAATATGAATACTTTAATCCTATCAAATATTGATCAAATTCCTATTAAATTTCAAAAACAATTTTTATTTTTTATAGAAAATTCAGAATTTTTTAAATCTTCAAATATTTTATTAGATCATAAAATTATAACAATTTCTGAAAAAAATTTAAAAGAAGAAATAAATAATGGTAATTTTCTATCTAGATTATACGAACGTCTGAAAGTTGATCATCTAATTTGCCCAAGTTTGTCTGAGCGCGTTCCTGATATTTTACCGATTATGAATTATTATATTGCAAAATTTAATTCCTCAAAAATTAATATTACTTTTTCAAAATCAGCAATTTCTAAACTAGAAACTTTTGATTGGCCTGGTAATGTTGCGCAACTTGTAAATTATGTTGAAAAAACTCTCATTCTGAATCAAACAGCTACTAATGACCTAGTTCTTGATGTAGATAATTTAGCTTTAGAAATGGGAGAATATAATAAAGAGCAGATCAGCTCAAATAATTATGATCTATCATTGAAAGAAGCGAGAATGGAGTTTGAAAAAGAATATTTAGTATCGCAAATAAAGCGGTTTAGTGGTAATATGACAAAATTATCAGAATTTACTGGTATGGAAAGAACAGCTCTATACAGAAAACTTAAATCATTAAATATTTCAGTTAAATAAAAAAAAATGAAGACAATAATTTGTGGTTCCGGTGATGTTGGATACAGCATAGCAGACAAGTTATCAAAAGAAAATTTTGAAGTAACTGTTGTGGATGAGCCTTCATTAAAACTTAACAAAATATCTGAAAACTTAGATGTAAAAGTCGTTACTGGTATACCTAGTTTACCTTCTGTTTTATTTGACGCAGGAGCAAAAGATTGTGAAATTTTGATAGCAGTAACAAAAAGTGATGAAACAAATATGATTGCGTGTCAAATTGGTCATTCTTTATTTAAAATACCAAAAAAAAATAGCAAGAATTAGACAACAAGATTACTTAAAAGGTGAGTGGCAAAATTTGTACACTAAAAATGACCTGCCCATTGATGCTATAATTTCCCCCTGAACAGGAAGTTGCAAGTGCATTTCATAGAAGAATTATTTCGCCAGGCACTATTGATATGGTAGAGTTATCAGAAAAGCAGTTAAAATTAATTGGATTTAAATGTAATAATAATTGTAGTCACATAGGATTAACTGTTAGAGAATTATCTGCTAAATTTCCAAATTACCTAGCTAATATTCTATTTATTTTTAGAGGAGATAAAAAATTTATAGTTAATTCCTCAACTAAAATTGAAAATAATGACTTAATTTATATGGTTGTAGAAACTCAAAATTTAAAAGACGTTTTAAAGGAGTTTGGTCATAAAGAATTACAAGCTCAAAAAATTGTTATAATTGGAGGGGGTAATATAGGTTTTTCTTTAGCAGAATTAATTGAAAAAAATGATGATGGCATTTCTACTGAGTTGATAGAATTAGATAAAGAAAGATCACAATTTTTAGCTTCTAATCTAAATAAAGTCACTGTTACTAATGGTGATGGATTGGATAATCAAATTTTAGATGAAGTTAATATTTCTGAAGCTGGCTATTGTCTTGCTGTGACAGAAGATGACGAGGTCAATGTACTTGCTTCATTATTAGCCAAAAGAGCAGGTACTGATCAATGCATGGCTCTAATTAATAATAGTTCTTACACCTCATTATTATCAAATATTGGTATAGATATTACAATTGACCCAAAGTTGATTACTATTTCTAAAATATTAGAAAAAGTAAGAGGTGGTGGAATTATGAATGATTACTCAATAGGTGATGGATTTGGTGAAGTAATTGAAGCTATGATAAAAAAACAATCACCACTATGTAATAAAAATTTAAAAGAATTAAATTTACCTAAAAGTATTAGAATTGCCTCTATTCTTAGAGATAAAAAAATAATTATTCCTAATAGTACTACTAATTTTAAAGAAAATGATGATGTTGTGTTCTTTGCAGAAACTCAGGACATAAATAAATTAGAAAAACTTCTTTCTACTCATTAGTTTATGCCAAATTCAGTATATTTAAATAATAAATATGTAAATTTTAAAGATGCTAAAATACATATTGAAGATAGAGGTTTTCAATTTTCTGACAGTGTTTATGAAGTGATTAAGGTTTTAAATCATAAATTACTAGACATTGATTTTCATATTAGGAGATTAAAATATTCTACTAAAGAACTTAATTTTAATATTAAAATAAATAAGAATTTTTTAACTAAAATTTTTATTACTATAGTTAAAATGAATAAGTTATCAAATGGAATAATATATTTACAAATAACAAGAGGATTACAACATCGTGAACACGCATATAAAAAAAATCTGAAACCAAATATCATTATATACACTGCTAAGAAAAAATTTAATTTACCTAATAAAAATTATAAAGGATATAAAGCAATAACATATCCAGATATAAGATGGGGCAGACCAGATATCAAAACAACTTCATTGCTAGCAAATATTCTAGCGGCTACAGAAGCTAGTAAAAAAGGAGCATATGAAACAATTTTTTTTAAGGGTAAAAAAATTACAGAAGCAGCTCATTCAAATGTATGGATTATAAAAAATAATAAAATAATAACCCATCCTGCAAATAGAGAAATTCTTAGAGGTGTGACTAGAACTGTTCTAATAAATTTAATCAAAAATCAAGGTTTCAAATTAATTGAAAAAGAATTCTCATTAAATGAATTATTTAAAGCTGATGAAGTTTTTATAACAAGCTCTGGCAGTCTAGTAACTCCCATTATTCAAGTTGATCAAACTAAAATAAATAATGGCAAAATTGGACCAATGACAAAGGCCCTTGCTTTAAATTTCTATAAGTCTATTAATTAGACTTGTGGTAGACCCTAATGATTTAAAAGAAATTTTATATAATATTAGTAAAAAAATTATAGTTCCTAGCTTTGGAAATTTAAAAAGTAATCAAATTTCATATAAAAATGAAAAAGATATTGTTACGGAAATTGATTTAGCAGTTGAGCAAGAGTTAAGCCTCTCTTTACCTAAACTACTAAAAAATTCGAATTTTATTGGAGAAGAGATATATGCAAAAAATCATTCAATTTTAAAATATTATTTATTAGATAATTATTGTTGGACTGTAGATCCTATTGACGGGACTAGTAATTTTGCCAAATCAAAAGATAGATTTGCAGTCATGGTAGCACTAACAAAAAATAAAAAAATTCTTCAATCATTTATTTATAAACCTATAACTGAAGAATTTATGTATGCAGATAGTACAGCTACTTATTTGGATAATAAAAATATAAAATTAAATAAATACACAGAAATTGAAAACTCTATTGGATCAATAAGTACAAAATATTGGGATGAAGCTAAAAAAACAAAATTACTAGCAATTAAAGACAGTTTTAGGAATATTAATTCATATGGATCAATTGGATGTGAATATTTTGATATTGCTTTAGGAAAAAGAGATTTTGCGTTATTATCAAGACTACATCCTTGGGATCATATTCCGGGAGTCTTTATTGTTAGACAAGCAGGAGGCCATGATTGCCATTTTAATAAAAAAGAATATAAATTTTATGAGGATTCAAAAAACCTTGTAGTTAGTAATTCGCAGAAATTAAGTAATGAAATATTAAATTTAATTGGAGAATAATAATATGAAAACAAAAAATGTTGCTTTTATAGGTCTCGGTGTAATGGGCTATAATATGGCAGGGCATCTCAAGAAAAATAATTTTAATACAACTGTATATAATCGAACTACTGCAGTAGCTGATAAATGGGTGAAAGAATTTTCAGGTATTTCAAAAACAACTCCCGGAAAAGCTGCTTCTAATGCTGATATAGTTTTTATTTGCGTTGGAAGAGATGAAGACTTAATTTCTGTAATGGAAGGTCCTGATGGGATTATTAATAATATAAAAGATAACACTATTATTGTTGATCACACAACAGCTTCTGCAGATATTGCTAGAAAATATTATAAGAAAGCAACAGAAGGTAACTTTTCTTTTCTTGATGCTCCTGTATCAGGTGGTCAGGCTGGTGCAGAAAATGGCATTTTATCTGTAATGGTTGGTGGTGATGAAAATCAATTTAATATAGCAAAGCCAGTCATGAGTGCATACGGAAAGACAATCGAATTAATTGGTCCTGCTGGCGCTGGTCAATTGGCAAAAATGATTAATCAAATCTGCATTGCTGGTCTTGTGCAAGGTTTATCAGAAGCAATGGCCTTTGGAAAAAAAGCTAAACTTGATATGGAGAAAGTTTTACAAGTTATATCAAAAGGTGCCGCTCAATCATGGCAAATGGAAAATCGTTATAAAACAATGCTAAAAGGTGAATATGAATTTGGTTTTGCAGTTGATTGGATGCGCAAAGATTTATCTATTTGTTTTAATGAAGCTGAAAAAAATGGCGCATCACTTCCTATAACTAAGATAATTGATAAATATTACAAAGAAATTCAAAAAAATGGAGGATCAAGATACGATACTTCATCTCTTATGACTTTAGTTGATGATTAATACAAAAAGTATTTATTTTGCTTTTCTGTTATTAATAGCATCTTCTTTATTTTGGTCGGGTAATTTTTTTACTGGTAAAATTGCTTCCCTGTATGATTTGACTCCTTTTAAATTAAGTTTTCTAAGATGGTCATTAGCTTTTTTATTATTGCTGCCATTTACTTATAGAAAAATAGTTCAGGATTTTGATAAATATAAAAACAATCTTCCATATATTTTAATTACCTCTATTCTTGGTGTAACTATCTTTAATTCATTTACTTACTTATCACTTCAAACTTCAATGGTTATTAACTCTTCGATTATGGCATCTATTACTCCATTATTAATCATTTTTTTTTCATGGCTAATATTCAAAACTCAAACATATTTTATGCAGTTTTTTGGAATAATATTATCAATTATTGGAGTAATATTGATTATTACAAAAGCAAAACTCACTAACCTAATTGATTTAAATTTTACAACTGGTGATTTGTGGATGTTAGCAGCAGTTTTTTCATGGGGACTTTATTCTGTTTTATTAAAAAAAATTGATAGTTCTTTATCGCAGCTCGCAACCTTAGAAGTAATGATATTTTTTGGTTTGATTTTTATATTTCCTTTCTATGTATTCGAATCTTTAAATAATTCTTTTTTACCTAAAGATACAAACGAAATATTAATGATTAGTTATGTAGCAATATTTGCAAGTATTACATCTTTTTTTGCCTGGAATAAAGGGGTGTCCATTTTGGGTGCTAATAAAGCAAGTCTCTTTTTACACCTAATACCAGTTTTTAGCTCAATGTGGGCTATACTTTTTTTAGGTGAAAATTTTTCTTTCTTTCATCTTTTGGGAACAATATTTATTGTTTTAGGAATTGTACTATCTAATATAAATAGAAAAGCATTATGAATAAAATTATTAAATCTGATCTAGAATGGAAAGAAATACTTTCTGAAGAAGAATATTATGTCACAAGACAGAAGGGTACAGAACCTGCTTTTTCTGGAAAGGCTTTTGATATTTCTAAAGATGGAGTGTTTAAATGCAAGTGTTGTGGAGCGAAATTATTTGAGAGAACATCTAAGTATGAATCTGGTTGTGGCTGGCCTAGTTTTTTTAAAGGAATTTCTAATGAGGCGATTAAAACTGAACAAGATACTTCTCATGGGATGGTCAGAACTGAAATAATGTGCGCTACTTGCGATGCACATTTAGGTCATGTATTCGATGATGGTCCAGAACCAACTGGTCTACGTTATTGCGTAAACTCACTATCTATTCAATATAAAGAATTTGAATAAAAACTAATTTGGGTTTTGTTTTAAAAATTCCAAATATCTAACAACCTCATCAAAATTTTCGTCTGGAATGTCTTTATATGTCATTTTAAAATGTGTTTTAACCTCCAGTGCTACATGAGCATAAGGATTACGCCCTTTAGGGTGATTGGGATGATTAGGAAGTTTTCCTAATAACTCATCACCGGTTGCTTGTATTAGTTTCCAGAGTTTACTTGCGTTTTCTTTGTTCAAATTTATTTAGCTAATGCACCCATAGGATCCCATGGGGCAAGAGCAATAGGTTCTAAATCAAGATATTTAAATATTTTTTTACTAAGATACTTTTTGTCCACAACTACCTCGTAAGTATATTCATCAAACCATTCATCTGTCATCATCATATAACCTTTATTACCACTCTTTGTTCCCCAACTGTTTTCAATCTTCCATTTGTTAGAATTACGTTTTTTAACATCTACACCAGTTAATAACATGGCATGTGTCATTTCACTATCACCATACTCTAGTCTAGTTTGTTTATTCATTTTAAATGAAGTTTGAAAAACATTTTCATAATCAAAAATACCCATATCAAGAACTCCCATATCTCGACTAAATCTTTTACCAACATCACAACCAAACCATACTGCTTCATTATTTTTAATTGATTGCATTGCAGATTTTTTTAGCTCATCTATATTAACGTTGAGATATTTTATTTCTTGACCCTCAATAACATTACCGAGATATTCAACTGTATATGTTCTATTGAAAATTTTGTTACTCATTGGTGCATGAATTAAGCAAACTTTATCTTTAATATTAATATCAGCGTATTTTTTACAAAATTCCTTAGGTGATATGTCTGTAATTGCTATATATTTATTATCTTTGTCTCTCGATGACCAATTAATCACTGCAGGTGGCTGGCCTAAAAACATAGCTAATAAATTATAAATAATTTCTATCATTTCTTTTTTAAGCTTTGCAGATTGCTTTGCAGGTTTTTTTCTTAAAATGGAAGCAAACTCTCGAAGTTTATGTGTTAAGATGTAATTCATTGCCATTGATTTACTACTATGGTTGGTTTCCGGCATAATATCTTTTGGAACTGCACCATATTTCTCTATGAGGTTAACAAACATGTCCCATTGACCTCCATCTTGAACAGGATCTTTGACAAGATGCATTATTAATCTGCTTTCGTAAGCATGATCTCTTGTTTTAATTATATTTTCTAAAAAGTAATTTGCTTTTTCTAATTTGTCCCAAAACATAAAATAGTTTTGGGAAAATTCAAAATTTGCTAAACCTAATTTTTTAACTACTTCAAGACGCATTAAATTTAAGCCTGCAAAACCCCAACATCTGCCTGATGCCATTTGATTAGTTGCAGGTAATTCTTTTTCAATTAAATGAGAAAAATGATGATTAATTTGACTAAAATTTTCCCAGTTTAGAGCAACTGTATTTAAATCATTTTTTATTAAAGCATTGCGTGATGCAGTATTTTTATCATTTCTCAGAAATTTATTTTTGTATTTTTTAACATCGTTTAAAGATATATTTTTAGGCATTATGTATATTTAAGACTATTTTAATTTAAATCAATTTGATTCTATTTTTTCTTTTTTTTTAAACCCATTTTAAGTTTTCTATCATCAATTAATTTTATGGCATCTTCTAAGCTTAAACTATCAATTGTTTGATCACCAAGAAGGGAGGCATTAATTTTTCCACATTTTACATAAGGCCCGTACTTACCATCATGGGCTGTTATATTCTTTTTTTCTATTGGATGCTCTCCGAAACTTTTAAGTGTAGCATTACCTCTTTGCGTAGGTTTGGCAATTAGTTCAAGTGCTCTGTCTAATTCTATATCTAAAATATTGTCTGTTTTCTCTAAGGCTTTATATTTTTTATCATGAAGAATGTAAGGTCCATACATGCCTATACCTGCACTTACTGTTTTATTATTATCTGGATGAAATCCTAGTTTTCTTGGTAACCCTAATAATTGTATAGCTGTATTTAAACCTATTTCATCTGGTTCAAAATTTTTTGGGATTGAGACTCTTTTAGGTTTTTTTTCTGGAGTTCCTTCACCAACCTGCATATAAAAACCATACGGACCCTTTCTAAGAGTAATCATTTCATTAGTTTCAGGATAAACACCAATTTCTTTAGGGCCGCTTAAAGATGCACCATCTTTGTCATTTAATTGATTAAATTGAATAGTATATTTACAATCAGGGTAATTAGAACAACCAACAAATCCTCCAAATTTCCCTACTTTAATGCCTAATCTCCCATTCTCACAAGTAGGGCATTTTCTACTCTCATCCTTTCCTTCTGGCGGAAAGAAATGAGCACCTAATGCATCATCTAGTACATCAATTACTTCTCTATTTGATTTACCCACAGTATCATCACATAGTTTTTTAAAAGTCTCCCAGAATTTACTTAAAACTTCTTTCCAATCTAATTTTCCATCTGAAATCTCATCCAATTGATTTTCAAGATCTGCAGTGAAGTCATATTCTACATATTGATTAAAATATTTTTCTAGAAATATAGATACGATACGCCCTCTATCATGAGGATTAAATCGTTTTTTATCCAATATAACGTAGTCTCTATCTTGTAAAACTTTAATAATTGAAGCATATGTTGATGGCCTACCAATTCCTAATTCTTCTAATTTTTTTACTAAACTTGCTTCAGTGTAGCGAGGAGGAGGCATTGTAAAATGTTGATTTTTAACTACTTCATTTAGATCGAATTCTTCACCTTCATCCATTGCAGGAAGTATTGTTTCTTTTTCTTCATCTTTATCATCATCTTTTGCCTCTTGATAAACCTTATACATACCTGGAAATTTTATAGTTGAGCCATTTGCTCGCAAACTGATTTGCTGATCTTCAGTCATTATGTTAACCGCTACTTGATCTAAGATTGCACTAGACATTTGGGAAGAAACTGCTCTTTGCCAAATAATTTCATACAATTTAAACTCTTCTCCTGTGATGTATTGCTTAATATCTTTTGGAGTTAAGTGGATATTAGTTGGTCTAATACATTCATGCGCTTCTTGAGCATTTTTAGCTTTAGATTTATATACCCTAGGACTATCTGGTAGATATTTATCTCCATAGTTTTCACTTACAAAGGTCCGCACTTGAGTAATAGCTTCACTGGACATTATTACGCTGTCTGTCCTCATATAAGTGATCAATCCTGTTGTGCTCCCATTGATTTCAGTTCCTTCATAAAGTCTCTGTGCAGTACGCATTGTTTGGCTAGCACTTAGGCCTAATTTACGACTTGATTCAATTTGCATCGTAGAAGTTGTAAAAGCAGGGTAAGGGTTTCTTTTTACGTCTTTTTTTGTAATATTACCAACTTTAAATTTTGAATTTTTAATTGTTTCATAAATATTAGTAGCTTGTTTTTCATTTTTAATATCAAGCTTATCAATTTTATTTCCATCAAATAAGGTTAAGCGAGCATTGATGTTTTTTTTATCTTTGTTTAAAAAATTACCTTGGATAGACCAATACTCTTCAGGATCAAATTTCTCTATTTCTAATTCTCTTTCACTAATTATTCTTAATGCTACAGATTGTACTCTACCTGCAGACTTTGAGCCAGGCAACTTTCGCCAGAGTACTGGTGAGAGAGTAAATCCAACTAAAAAATCTAAAGCTCGTCTAGCTAAATAGGCATTAACTAAATTCTCATCTATTTTACGAGGCTCTTTAAGACTTTCTAAAACAGCATTTTTAGTAATTTCATTAAAAGTCACACGGTAAATATTTAATTTAGATAATGCAGCATTATCTCTTAAAAGTTTTTCAACATGCCAAGCAATAGCCTCTCCTTCACGATCAGGGTCAGTGGCTAAATAAAGGTTTTCTGATTTTTTTGCTGCATCAGTTATTTCTTTAATAACTTTTTTTCCTCTATCACTGGTCTCCCATTTCATATGAAAATCATTTTCAGTGTCAATAGCATCATTTTTAGCTGATAAATCTCTGACGTGCCCTACGCTAGCAAGCACTTTAAAGTCAGAACCTAAATATTTATTAATAGATTTTGCTTTTGATGGGGACTCTACGATTAAAACATTCATAAAAATTTAGTCCAAATTTCAGTTTAAACTTACTTCGTCAAGAATTTTTTAAAAAACGTAGAATTCTACTTAGATAATTTTATTTTATTTTCTGTTCTATTTATCAATCTTTTTATATTTTCACGGTGTTTAAGGATAATTATTAAAAATAAATATAATAAAAAAATACAAATATGATTGTTATTATTTATGAAAAAATAAATTGGAGCAATTAAAGATGCAACTATAGAACTTAAAGAGGAATACCTTGCAATTAAAGCAATCATCATCCAAACAGTAATAAAGGATAATCCTAAGAATAAATTTATTCCAAATAAAAAACCAATATACGTTGCTACACCTTTACCTCCTTTAAATTTTAACCAAAAAGGAAAAATATGACCAAGAATAGCAAAATGACATAGAAATATTGTATGTAATAATCCAATATTATCAAAAAATAAATTTAATAGAAAGAATGGAATTAATCCTTTTAAAACATCACAACATAATACCCCAAAAGCAAGATATTTATTTCCAGTACGAAGAACGTTAGTAGCCCCAACATTACCCGAACCAATATTTCTTATATCTCCAAGACCAAATAATTTTGGAAGTATCAATGCAAAAGGGATTGAACCTATAAAATAAAAGAGAATTATAAAAATAAAATTAATGCTTAAGGACATTATCTCTATTTTTAATTAAAATATCTAAGCAAGCCATTCGAATAGCAACTCCCATTGAAACCTGTTCCTGAATTAAACTCCTTGTAACATCATCTGCTAGTTTAGAGTCTATTTCAACTCCTCTATTCATAGGACCTGGATGCATAACAAAGGCATTTTTTTTAGCATATTTCAATTTATTGTAATCTAATCCATATTTATTAAAATAAATCTTTTGATTTGGCATGATTTTTCCAACAATTCTTTCCTTTTGAATTCTAAGCATCATTACAATATCACAATTTTTAAGACCTTTTTTCATATCAGTAAAAACTGTAACAGGAAGTTTCTTAATATTTTTAGGTAGCCACTCTCTAGGTCCAATTACATTTATCTTAGCGCCAAGTTTTGACAAAATTATAATATTGGATCTGGCAACACGACTATGAAGAATATCACCACATATTCCAATTTGTAATTTTGAAAAATTATCAAATTTATTTTTTATAGTTAAAGCATCCAACAAAGCTTGGGTGGGATGTTCATGACTTCCGTCCCCAGCATTAATGACAGAAGCATCAACGTTTAAAGAAATTCTTTTACTTACTCCTTCTTCAGGGTGTCTAACTATTAAGACATCAGGATTCATTGAATTAATAGTTGTCATAGTATCAAGTAGAGTTTCACCTTTATTTATTGAGCTATCCTTTACTGCAACATTTATTATATCAGCACCTAATCTCTTAGCAGCAACTTCAAAACTTGTACGAGTTCTTGTTGAGTCTTCAAAAAATAAATTAAAAATAGTTCTTCCTTCGAGTAAATTATTTTTTTTAATTCTTTTTTTATTAAAACTAATAAATTTTTTTGCTTCATTTAAGAAAAATTCTATTTCCTTCCTATCTAAATCTGCAGTTTCAACTAAATGAATTTTTTTGTAAATATTTTTTGATCTTCTCTCTATGTGAATTTTATTTTCTATACCTAAAGATGAATAATATTTAAGTGCAATTTTTTCTGATTCTTTTAAAATTTTTGAACCTGTGGATGATCGAATAGCTTTTTGCTTTGGCAATTTAATCTTCATTTGCCAATATTCAGAATTTTCTCTTTTATATAACTTAATGTGGTTTGATTTTAAATATTTGAACTTCATATGTGCTAATATTGTGTCAATATGTGTAAACTAATTTAAACAGTATTTCTATACTTATCTAAGTATCCTTGTAAAATATAAGCTGCTGATTGCTGGTCTAGTTTTTTTTTAATTTTTGTAGTGCTAAATTCAGATTTTCTCATTTCTTTAAAAATAATATCAGATGAATATCTTTCGTCCCAAAATTCAACGGGCGACGAAAAAAATAATTGTAATTCATTGGTAAACCTTTTTATTTTATTTGTTTGCTCATTTTCATTACCATCTAGACTTAAGGGTAAGCCAACTACAAATCCCCCAATTTCATATTCATTCAAATATTCCTTAATTATAGATAAGTCCTTATTTGTACCTTTTCTGTTAACAGTATTAATAGGTGTAGCAATAGTAAAAGATCTATCAGATACAGCAATTCCAATTGTTTTGTAACCTACATCTAGACCTACAAGAATTTGTGATGTAAGAAGTCGATCAATTAAATTGTTAGGTTTTTCAATCACTGGAGACATATAAATTGAAGTTAGACACAAATACAATAAATAAAATTGCAAAACTTGCCAGAATAAGACTTTCTGAGGAAGAAGCAAAAGATTTACTGAAGGATATGAACTCAATTTTAGATTGGGTAGAGCAACTTAATGAAGTTGATACAGATACAGTTGAACCTTTGGCAAATATCTCATCATCAATTCTTCCGCAGAGAAAAGATGAAGCTAAGGATATAAATTCAACTGATGAAATTTTAAAAAATAGCCCAGATAAACTTGAAGGATATTTTGCAGTTCCAAAGGTTGTAGAATAATGAGCTTTAAGTCAATCTCTGAACTAAAATCACTATTAAATGAAAATAAAATATCTGTTAAAGAAATTGCTGAAACATACATTAAGAGAATTAATAAAAAAAAAGAATTAAATATTTTTATTTACTTTAACGAAGATAAAATTAATGATCAGGTAAAAGTAATAGAAAAGTTACCAAATGATAAAACCTTAAAAGGTATACCTATTGCTGTAAAAGATCTGTTTTGTACTTCAAATATGCCTACTACTGCAGCATCAAAAATTTTAAAAAATTTTAAACCCAGCTATGAATCTTTTGTTACTCAAAAATTAATTGATCAAGGATCAATGTTTGTTGGCAAAACAAATTTAGATGAATTTGCAATGGGCTCTGCTACTAATACTAGTTATTTTGGCAATACTATAAATCCTTTATCAAAAAATGATAATCCATTGGCTCCAGGAGGATCATCAGGTGGTTCAGCTGCAGCTGTAGCTGCAGATTTATGCTTAGGTGCCACAGGAACAGACACAGGAGGATCTATAAGACAACCTGCTAGTTTTTGTGGTGTTGTTGGAATTAAACCCACCTATGGTTTATGTTCTAGATGGGGTATTGCAGCTTTTGCATCAAGTCTTGATCAAGCTGGAGTTTTTTCAAAAAATGTAAGAGATGCATCTATATTATTAGGAGAAATAGCTGGCCACGATCAAAGGGATAGTACTAGTTCGAATGTTCAAATACCTAATTACTCTAAAAATCTAAATCCAAGTTTAGTAGGTAAAGTTGTCGGAATACCTAAAGAATATAGTGTGGATGGAACATCAGATGAAATTAATGGAGTTTGGGAAGACGCTATAAAGTCCTTAGAAAAAAAAGGGGCTAAAATAAAGTATATTTCATTACCTCATACTAAGTACGCTTTGCCAACATATTATATAATTGCACCTGCTGAAGCATCATCAAATTTAGCTCGATACGATGGGGTGAAATATGGGTTTAGAGCTCATGATGCAAAAAGTTTAGATGATATGTATGAGTTAACTAGAAGTGAGGGTTTTGGTAAAGAAGTTAAAAGAAGAATATTAATTGGAACTTATGTATTATCAGCAGGTTATTACGATGCATATTATTTAAAAGCTCAAAAGGTAAGAAAATTAATTGCTAATGATTTTGTAGAAGTATTTTCAGATTGTGATTTAATATTAACCCCTACAGCTCCAAGTGCTGCATTTCCTTTAAATGAAAAACAAGATGATCCAATTAAAATGTATCTTAATGATGTTTTTACTGTACCTGCTTCTTTAGCAGGCATACCTGGTATTTCAATTCCCTATGGTAAAGATAAAAAAGGCTTACCTCTTGGTGTCCAGCTTTTAAGCAAACATTATAATGAGCAAGAAATTTTTAATGCTGCTTTTTCATTAGAGAAAGATTATGAATAATTTTATCAAAGGAAAAAAACATGAATGGGAAACTGTAATTGGCCTTGAAATACACGCTCAGGTAAAATCAAATTCAAAACTATTCAGTAATTCTTCTACAGTATTTGGCTCAAAACCAAATAGTCAAGTCTCTCTTGTTGATGCAGCCATGCCAGGTATGCTCCCTGTTATAAATAAGTATTGTATAGAACAGGCTGTCAAAACTGGAATTGGTTTAAAAGCAAAAATTAATAATTATTCTGTGTTCGATAGAAAAAACTATTTTTATGCAGACCTTCCACAAGGATATCAAATAAGTCAATATAAGTATCCTATTGTCGGAGAAGGAAAAGTCACTATAGATTTTAAAGATGGTAGTTCAAAAGATATTAGAATAGTAAGATTACATTTAGAGCAAGATGCGGGTAAAAGTCTTCACGATCAAAATCCAACAAAAACATATGTTGATTTAAATAGATCAGGAGTTGCTTTAATGGAAATTGTAAGTGAGCCAGATATTAGAAGTGCAGATGAGGCAGGTTTATATATCTCTAAAATAAGATCAATTTTAATGTACCTTGATACTTGTGATGGAAACATGCAAGAGGGTTCACTTCGTGCTGATGTTAATATTTCTGTCAGAAAACCTGGTGAAAATTATGGAACGAGATGTGAAATTAAGAATTTAAATTCAATTAAATTTATTAAACAGGCTATTAATTATGAAGTTAAAAGACAAATAGAAACCTTGGAAGAGGGTGGGGTTATTAATCAAAATACTCTTCTATTTAATACATCTACTGGGAAAACTAGACCAATGCGCAGTAAAGAAGAGGCTCATGATTATAGATATTTTCCAGATCCAGACCTATTACCTTTAGAAATAGATCAAGAAGATATTGATACATTAAAAAGAACAATACCAGAGTTACCTGATGATAGAAAAACAAGATATGTCAATAATTACCATTTATCTAACTATGATGCCTCAATTTTAACTGCAGATAAATATGTATCAGATTATTTCGACACTGTAATAAAATCAGACAAAACACTTAAAGAGTCATCGAAGATTGTTGTAAATTGGATCACATCAGAATTGTTTTCAATTTTAAATGAAAAGAATATTGAAATTAAAAATTCTCCAATAACTCCTGAGCATTTAGGTAAATTGGTAAAATTGATTAAAGAAAATATAATCTCAGGTAAGATTGCCAAAGATGTATTAATTGATATGTTTAATACAAAACAAGATCCAAACAAAATTATAGAACAAAAAGGATTAAAACAAGTTACTGACAAAAGTGAAATTGAAAATATTGTTGACGAAGTTCTTAAAGAGAATCAAATTATGGTTGAGCAATATTTGTCAGGTAAAGATAAGTTGCTTGGATTTTTTGTTGGCCAATCTATGAAAAAAAGTCAAGGTAAGGTTAATCCTAAGATCTTAAATGAAATTTTAAAAATAAAATTATCAAAAAAGAATTAATCTTAAGGTAAATATTCTGTAAGATAAAAAAATAAAAGTCGCTATTATCCAAACCATACTTCCTTTGTAATTTTCAGCTGATCTCCAAATTCCAATTGTTAAGAAAATTGTCCAAAGAAATAAACTAAATTTTGATAATAAGCTAAAATTATTAAAATTTAAAAAAGGTAAAGAGTTTGTAAATTGATTATTGCCAAATAAGTATATTTCAAGATTAAAAATTAGTATTATAAATATTGCATTTAATATTTCACCAATTAACCAATATGCTCTCCATAAAGTAATTTCACCTCTCCAAAACCTTCCAATTATTTTTTCCATATCTTATTTCTTTTAAATTAATAAATTAACTAAATCCTTACTTTTTTATATAAACTTATTCCATAGCATTGAAGATGATGCTAGAGAATTTCAAAAATTAATATGAATTTATTTATTACTGGTATAGCTGGTTTTCTAGGGTCACATCTAGCTGATGAATGCCTTAAAAAAGGTCACAATGTTTATGGAAATGACAATTTAATAGGTGGTTATAGGGATAATATTCCCAAAGGAGTTAATTTTTTTAATTTTGATTGTAATGATTATGATAAATTAAATGAAATTTTTAAATTAAACAAAATTGATATTTTGTATCATTGCGCAGCAACTGCTTATGAAGGTTTATCAGTATTTTCACCAAATTTAGTAACAAAAAATATATTTCAATCAAGTGTAAGTGTCTTTTCAGCTGCATTAAATAACAATATTAAAAGAATAATATTTTGTTCATCAATGGCTAGATACGGAGAAATTAAACCACCTTTCACAGAAGAATCTACACCAAATCCTGTAGATCCATATGGAATTGCAAAACTAGCTGCTGAAAAAGTATTAATAAACCTTTGTAAATTAAATAATGTTGAATGGGTTATAGCTGTCCCTCACAATATTGTTGGGCCAAGACAAAAATATGATGATCCATATAGAAATGTAATGTCAATTATAATTCATAAAATGTTAAAGAATGAAAGTCCAATAATTTATGGTGATGGTGAGCAAAAAAGATGTTTTTCATTTATTGATGATTGCATATCACCACTTTACACAATGATGATAAGTAAAGAAGCAAATAATCAAATTATTAATATTGGCCCTGATGAAGGAACAATTACAATTAATGAACTTGTAAATTTATGTGCTAACCATATAGGGTATAATGGCAGAGCAACTTATTTTAAAGATAGACCATTAGAAGTTAAAAATGCATTTTGTTCCTCAAATAAAGCAAGAAAATTACTTAATTATAAAACAACTTCTGATATTGAAAAAGCTATTTCAGAAACCACAAATTATATTAAATCAAAGGGAATTAAAAATTTTGAGTATAATTTTGAAATTGAAATCAATAATAGTTTAACTCCAAAAACGTGGAAAAATAAAATTATATAAATTTTTTTTCTCAAGTTTTTATAGTTTTTTTCAATAATTCTAAATCAACATTATAATATCTTTTAGCAAGTGTCTGATAGATATGTTTGTCATGATCAAACCATGATCTGGATAATTTTCCAGTTTTATCACTAATAGTTTCTAGTTTAAGGTGCTCAAAAACAACCTCTTTAATTTCAATAAATCTATTAATTTCAATTGCAAGATTTCTAGTGTATGTATCGAGGTATCTGTGCATAAAGAATGGTGGCACAAAGTATTTAAGAGTTTGTATCCATTTTTTATTTACTGTTGGATGATCACATCTCATACGTCCATCGTTTTGAGCAAATCTATCTTGTCTTCCATCATCAACAGTAAGTACATATATTTTATCTTCATATATTTTATTAGCTTGAATAAATATTTCATCCCAATTTTTAGTTATAATTTCAACGTCGTCACCAATAAGAGTAACCATTTCTCCAGCAGCTTGATGTGCTAAGAAATTCCAAATAAATGAAGTGGACATTGGTGGGCCTCTATAAAAGCCAATCTTATATTTTTTAAATAATTCATAATATTCTTCTTTGCACTCATCATCATCAGCAACATAAAAAAGAATCTGATTTTGATTTTTTTGAGTATTATAGAAAGATTTAATTAATCTTTCAGCCTGATTAGGTCTGCCTCTTGAGGGACATAACAATGATATCATTTATAAATTTTGTATAAAAAGTTTATTTTAAAAATTAATTTTAATTTTTTAAACATATCTGTCTTTTCTTTTTTTAAATGATGATTAAAATTATACAACTCTTAATTTATTTTGTATGCTCACAGTAAGAATTACATTCAAATTTTTCATATTTTTTATTAAATTCAAATTAATGCAAAATCTTACTTATCATTGATAATATCTTAAATAATAATTAAATATTGTTGAGTTACCTAAATTATTTCGATATTAGATATCTATTAGTTTTATGAAACAACAACAGGAGAGATGGGTGAGTGGCTTAAACCACAGGTTTGCTAAACCTGCGAAGGAGGTAACTCCTTCCGAGGGTTCGAATCCCTCTCTCTCCGCCATTAAATAATATGTTTTTTGGAAGCATACCCGCGGTAATTACACCCTTTAATAATAATCAAGTTGATTATAACTCTCTTGATAAAATTGTTAATTATTTAATTTTAAATGGATCAAATGGATTGGTACCATGTGGAACTACAGGTGAGTCTCCTACTTTATCTCATGAAGAACATAAAAAGATAATTGAACAAACAATTAAAATTAGTGATAAAAGAGTTCCAGTAATTGCTGGGACTGGATCGAATAATACTAAAGAGGCTGTGGATTACACTAAACATGCAGAGAGTGTTGGAGCAGATGCAGCTTTAGTTGTAACTCCATATTACAATAAACCTACACAAAATGGTTTGTATGCTCACTTTAAAATAATTGCAGATTCAGTGAAATTACCAATTATAATATACAACATCCCAGGAAGATCTGTGATAGATATGTCTATTGAGACAATGATTGAGTTGTCCAAAATTGATAATATCATTGGTGTTAAAGATGCAACAAATGATTTATTTAGACCTTTGCTTACAACTGCGTATATGAAAAATGAATTTTGTTATTTATCTGGAGAAGATGGCACAGCTCTAGCTTTCTTATCTCAGGGTGGACATGGATGTATATCTGTAACTGCTAATGTTGCCCCAAAATTATGCTCTGATATGCAGCTAGCTTGGAGAGAAAAAGATATACAAAAAGCTCAGGAAATAAATTTGAAGTTGGCAAAACTTCACAATTCACTATTTCTAGAATCTAGTCCTGGACCAGTAAAATATGCGGCATCTTTATTAGGACTGTGTAGTAGTGAAACTAGATTACCTATTGTAGAAATAAGTAAAAATACTAAACAAAGTATTTCAGATTGTTTAAAAAGTTTAACTTTGCTTTAGAATGAAAGTAATTGCCAATAATAAAAGGGCAACATATGATTATAATATTTCACTCAAGATAAATTCAGGTTTAGTTTTAACTGGCTCAGAAGTTAAGTCGCTAAGAGTCAATTCTCCTTCAATTAAAGAAGCTTATGTAGAAGAAAAGAAAGGAGAATTGTGGCTTTGTAATTGTAATATTAAAAAATATCATTCTTCTAGCGATAAAGAAAATAATCCAATCAGACAAAGAAAATTACTTATTTCAAAAAAAGAACTTAACAAATTACTTGGGTCAATTAAGAGAGAAGGTTTTACAATAATTCCTCTAAGTATGTACTTTAATGACAAGGGTCTTGTAAAACTTAATATAGGCCTTGGAAGAGGTAAGAAAAAATATGATAAAAGACAAACTCAAAAATTAAAGGATTGGAACAAAAATAAACAAAGATTACTTAAAAACAATTAATTTGTTTGCTTTTTTATAATTAGATATCTATAAGCCCACACAATGGCTAGAATTACAGTAGAAGATTGTATAGATAAATTTGACAGTAGATTCGAACTTGTATTGGTAGCGTCTAACAGAGCTAGAAAACTCCACTCCGGAGATCAGCCTACTGTTGAAAAAGATAATGATAAAAACACTGTTATAGCTTTAAGGGAAATTGCAGATGAAACGATTTCAGCTGATGAATTTAAACAAAGTTTAATTGAGGAGTATCAGACAGTTTCCCCAATTAATGATGAAGATGAGCTTGCTTTAGAATTCACTGATGAAAATTTAGAAGAAGAAGATGCTTCGATAAATGAGTCAGCAGAAAATCATGTTGAAAGCGAATCAGCTGAAGAGTTGGAAGATATTAAAGAGTCAATTATGGAAACAAATGATAATGAAGTATCCAATACTATCAGTGAGAACCAAGACGATCAATCTAGTTAATATTAGATCTTTATTTTTTATCCATTCAATTAATTTATTTTTTAAAAATGATACTTGAAAAGATCAAAGAACTTGAAAAATTAGTAATTTATTTGAATGCCTCTGATAAGTCAGTAGTATCGAAGGCCATAAATTTTAGTAATAAGGCGCATAAAAATCAAACTAGACAGTCTGGTGATCCTTTTGTTACTCACCCTATTGAGGTTGCAAAAATTTTAACATCAATTAAGCTTGATGCTTCTTCAATTGCTGCTGGTCTTTTGCATGACACTGTTGAGGATACTGAAATTACTAATGAGTCTATTCAAGTTATATTTGGTGATCAAATTTCTCAATTAGTGCAAGGACTCACTAAAATAAATAAATTTTCTTTAAAAGCAAATAAGTTGAAATTAGGAGAAAATTATAGAAAATTACTTTTAGCTTCTACAGAAGACTTAAGAGTTATATTAGTAAAATTAGCAGATAGACTTCATAATATGAGAACTATAGAATTTATAAAAGATGAAAATAAAAGAATTAATACTTCTATGGAAACACTGGAGGTGTTTTCTCCATTAGCACAAAGGCTAGGTATGAAAGAGTGGCAGGATGAGCTTGAAGATTTAGCTTTTAAATCAATTAATTCTGATGCTAGAAACTCAATTATAGATAGATTGGATTATTTAAAATCCAAAGATGAAAATATTATTGATGAAATAAGGTATGAGCTAAGTAACATTTTTTCAACAGAAGGTATAAATTGTAAAATAGATGGTAGAATAAAATCACCTTATTCGATTTGGAACAAGATAAAAAAGAAAAATATATCATTTGAGCAATTATCAGACATTATGGCATTTAGAATTATCACGAATTCAACGAGAGAATGTTATAGATGCTTAGGAATAATTCACAGAAAATTTTCCTATATTCAAGGTAGGTTTAAAGATTTTATTTCAGCACCAAAGTCAAATGGATATAGAGCTATTCATACTTCGGTCATGGGTCCTAAAAATAAAAAAATTGAAATTCAATTTAGATCAAATGTAATGAATCAAATTGCAGATTATGGTGTAGCAGCTCATTGGAAATACAAAGACCCTAAAAAAATTAAAGATAATGATACAAAAGAATACAAATGGATGCATGAACTTTTAGACTTAATGAATTCATCATTAAATCAAGATGAATTAATTGAAAATGCAAAAATTAATGTCTTTCAAAATGATATATATGTTTTTACTCCAAAAGGTGATGTAATAGAACTGCCTAAAAGTGCAACTCCAGTTGATTTTGCTTATTCAATTCATTCACAAATTGGAGATAAATGCGTTGGTGCTAAAGTAAATGGTAAGCTCCAACCACTTAAAACTATTTTAAAAAATGGAGATCAAATCGAGATAATAACTTCTGAAGAATCACAACCTTCACCTTTATGGCAAAGATTTGCAGTAACTTCAAAGGTTAAATCTCAGGTAAGACGTTTCTTTAGAACAAAAAAAAGAGATGAATATATTATGTTTGGAAAGCAAATATTAGACTCTTTTTTTGTAAAAGAAAATTATGAACTTAATAAATCTACAATAAATAAAATAAAAAAAGATTTTAAATTATCAGATATTGAAGATTTGTATGAGCTCGTAGGTTCTGGAAATATGACAGCTGTATCTGTTTTAAAAAAAATTTATCCAGAATTTAATTATAAACCAGCCAATAAATTTAAAAATGAGTCAGAAAATTCAATAAAATTAAAAGGACTTACAGCTGGTATGTCATATCATTTATCAGGATGCTGCTCTCCTATAAAAGGAGATACAATAGTTGGTATAGTTACAGCAGGAATAGGAGTAGCAGTTCATACTGTTGATTGTGAAACACTATCATCATACAATGATAATCCTGAAAGATGGCTGAATATTTCTTGGGATAATTCAGTTAATAAAAATATTGTTTCAAATTCTCGATTAAATGTTGTACTTAAAAATCAACCAGGTAGCCTAGGTAAAGTCACAACTATAATTGCTAAAAATAATGGGAATATTTCAAACATTAATTTTTCAATTAGAAAAGTTGATTTCTATGAAATAATAATAGATATTGAAGTTAGAGATACTAACCATCTTAAAAATATTTTGGCAGCTTTAAGATTGGTTTCTGAGGTATCTTCTTTAGAGAGAATAAAAGGATAGATTAAGTGATTGTTACAAATGGCATAGATATAATCGATATTAGGAGAATAAAAAAAACTATAGATAAATTTGGTGATAAATTTAAAAAAAGATGTTTTAGCCAAAACGAAATAATAAGATCTGAAAATAAAATTAAATCTGTAGAGTCTTACGCTAAAAGATATGCTGCAAAAGAAGCTTGCGCCAAAGCCTTAGGTACAGGTCTGGCAAGAGGAGTTTTTTGGAAAGATATTGAAGTTTATAATAATATTTATGGTAAGCCAAAAATAAAACTTCATAATAAGGCACTTAAATTTCTCAGACAGATTAGTAATGAATCTAATTCTACTATTGAATTATCTTTAGCTGATGAGTCTAATTACGCAATCGCAAATGTAATAATTTATGAAAACAAAAAAACAAAATAGTTTTTTAAGTAATGTGAAATCTGTTTCTGTGGCAGTATTTATAGCTTTATTAATTAGATCATTTGTAGCCGAACCTTTTAATATTCCTTCTGGATCAATGAAACCCAATTTACTCGTTGGGGATTTTATTTTTGTTTCAAAGTGGTCTTATGGTTATTCAAAGCATTCTTTACCTTTTTCAATTCCAATTATTCCAAAAAAAATTTTTCATAACAATCCAGAAAGAGGAGATGTAGTAGTATTTAAAACCCCTGAAGATAATAGAACTGATTATATAAAAAGAGTTATTGGAATTCCAGGTGATAAAATTAGAATAATTAATGGTCAAATTATAATTAATAATGAAAAAATAATTAAAAAAAGGGTTAATGATTTTATTGATAATGACAATAATATATCTTTAAAACGTAATAGAAGATACATAGAATATTATGATGATTTTCAAATTGAAGTATTAGATATAATGGATAATGGGAATTGTAGATAACACTAAATTATATGAAGTGCCGAAAGGTCATTTTTTTGTAATGGGAGATAATAGAGATAATTCTCAAGATAGCAGATTTGATAATATTATAGGCTATGTCCCTTTTGAGAATTTAGTAGGAAAGGCTCGTTTTGTTTTTTTCTCTTTAGAAAATTCACGTTTCTTTCAATTATGGAAGTGGCCAAAATCAATTAGAACAGAAAGAATATTCAAGCCCATTAAATGATTAGTAAAAAAAAAATTAATCAATTAGAGAAAATTATTTCCTATAAATTCAAAGATAAGAAACTAATAGAAAATGCATTAATACACCCAAGTTACATTGCTGATAATAAAAAAAAAATTCTTAACGAAGTTAGTGATTTTGAAAGATTAGAATTTTTAGGTGATAGAGTATTAGGTCTAGCAATATCTTCAATAATTTATAAAAAATTTGATAAAAATAATGAAGGTGATTTATCAAAAAAACTATCATATTTAGTTCAAAAAAATTTTTTGTATAAAATATCAACAAATCTTGAAATTGATAGATTTCTTAAATTTGCATCTAAAAAAAATAATAAAATGAATATTTCCATTTTGTCTGATTCTATAGAGTCACTTATTGGTGCTCTATATTTAGATGGAGGTTTTATTAGTGCCAAAAAATTCATAAAATCTACATGGGGCCCATATTTAGAAATTGAAAATCAAAATATGCAGGATCCAAAAACTAAGTTACAAGAACTTTCCCAACAAAAACTAAAAAAACTTCCTGAATATAATTTAGTCAAAAAAGAAGGTCCTTCACACTCACCTACTTTTACAATTTCATTAAAAGTATTAAATTTAAAAAAAATTATAAGTAGTGGATCATCTAAAAGAGATGCTGAAAAAAATGCTGCATCTATTGCTTTGAAACTAATCAATGAAAAGTAAGATAATTAAAATTAGTATTGTTGGCAGGACAAATGCTGGAAAATCAACTTTAATTAATAAAATTATAGGTGAAAAAATATCAATTCAAAATAAAAAAATTAATACTACACAAGAATTGATTATTGGAATTAAAAATATTAAAAATACACAAATACTTTTTTATGATACTCCTGGTTCTAATTTCTTAAAGAATTCTAATAATCAATCAATAAAACTTAAACAAAATTTGTGGAATGGCATAGATGAATCAGACTTAATTTTATATATTATTGATTCTCATGCACTAAATATGCCATTTATTTATGATCAAATAGATAAAATCAAAGAAGTTAAAAAAAAAATATTTATTATTTTCAATAAAATTGATTTGATTTTGAAACAAAAGCTTTTACCAATTATTTCTGAAATAAATAATAGATTTAAAATAGAGTCTTTTTTTACAATATCAGCAAAAAATAATATTGGCATTCAAGAACTTTTGAGTGAATTAATCAAATATTCATATTCTTCTAAATGGATATATTCGAAAGATGAAATAACTAACAAAGATGATAAATTTATCCTATCTGAATTATTAAGAGAAACAATGTTAACATATCTTCATAAAGAAATACCATACAATATTAGTATTGTAACTTCTCATTATAAAATATTAAAAAGTTCAGAAATTAAAATCAAACAAAAAATATATATTAATGAAAAAAGATATAAAAAAATTATTTTAGGAAAAAATGGTGGTATGATAAAAAAAATAAGGGAGAATTGTCAAAAAAAAATAAAAAAAATTTTTGGAAAAAAAATACATTTATATCTTGAATTAATTATTCAATGACAGAAAATAAAACTAAGGGTATCCTATTATACAATAAACTATCTTCAGAAAATAATTTATTTTTGAAATTTCTAACTGAAGATGATGAAATATTAACTGGTATTAGTTTTGGTGGATCAACAAAGAAGAAAAAAAATATTTATCAATTAGGATATTTTTTAAATTTAAATATTAAGATTAAAAATTCTAATTTCCCTAAAAATATATCTGGAGAATTATCAAAACCTTATATTTATGATATCTTTATAGATAAGTATAAATTGCATTCCTTATTATCTATTATATCTTTATTAAATTTATCAATTATTGAAGGTCAAAAAATTAAAGGTTTATTTGAAAGTACTTATAAAATTATCAATTTAATATCTTTAAAAGAAAATTGGTTAGTTGATTATTTCTTATATTTACTAAATTTACTAAAATTAATAGGATATGAAATTGATTTTACTAATAAACTATCATTAAATTATCTAAATTTGGATACATTGCAATTTGTTAACAAAAATTCAAATAAATCAATAGTTTTTCCTCATAATTTACTAAACAAATCAGTAAAAATAAATTTTGCAGATGTTGATTCTTTTTTTAAAATATTTGAGATAATTTTGCAAAATCATCATTTAAATAATATGAATCTTAATATACCTACTAATTATCTAAAGTTTAAAAAAATAATCTTAGGATTTTTGTCAAAAAATGCAAAGAATAATTAAGGATGATATTAATGAAATTCTAAAGAGTAGATATCTCTCATATGCAGTATCTACTATAATTTCTAGATCTCTTCCCGATTTAAGAGATGGATTAAAACCAGTTCATAGAAGAATAATTTATTCTATGTATTTGCTGAAATTATTTAATAATTCACCTTTTAAAAAATCAGCCCGGATTGTTGGTGATGTTATGGGTAAATTTCATCCTCATGGTGATCAAGCGATTTATCAAAGCTTAGTAAGAATGGCTCAGAATTTTTCTTCACGACTTACTTTGATTGAGGGACAGGGTAATTTTGGAAATATTGATGGTGATAATGCAGCTGCTATGAGATATACCGAAGCAAGACTAGAGGAAATAACTGAATTATTTTTTGACGGTATAGAGGAAGATTCTACTACTTTTAGTGATAATTATGATGGTCAAAACCTTGAACCAGATGTCTTGCCATCTAAATTACCTAATATTTTGTTAAATGGTTCAACAGGTATTGCGGTTGGAATGGCAACTAATATCCCACCACATAATTTAATAGAAATAAATGATTGCTTAACTAAACTAATACTGAAACCAAACTCCTCTGAATCCGAACTTCTTAAAATAATTAAAGGACCTGATTTGCCAACAGGAGGTGAAATTATATTAACTTCTAGTGAAAAGAGAAATATTTATAAGAAAGGTTCGGGCTCTTTTCTTATTAACTCAAAGTGGCATGATGAAAAAATAAAAAATGGTTTGTATGAGATAGTTATTACTGAAATCCCATTTCAAGTTAATAAAGTCAAAATTATTGAACAGCTTGCCAATTTGATTAATCAAAAAAAAATACCATTGGACGATGTTAGAGACGAATCAGATGAAAAGATAAGAATTGTCCTTAAACCTAAAAACAGAAATATAGATAAAAAAAAATTAGTAGATTTATGTTTTAAATTAACTGACTTATCTATTAAATATTCATGCAACTTTAATGTTTTAGAAAAGGGCCGCATCCCAAAACAACTAGGTTTAAAATCAATACTTTCTCAATTTATTGATTTTAGAAAAATTACTGTAAAACGTAAATCGAAATTTAATATAAATAAAAACAACCAAAGATTAGAAATACTTAAAGGTTATTTAGTTGTATTTGCAAATTTAGATAAAATAATAAAAATTATTAGAATTAAAGACGATCCAAAAAACGAAATAATTAAAGCTTTTAAATTATCACAAGTACAGGCTGAAGCAATTTTAAATATGCGCCTTGGTTCTTTAAAAAAATTAGATGAATTAAATATCAATAAAGAAATAAAGCAATTAAAAGAAATTAATACTGATCTTAAAAAACTTGTTAACAATGATGATTATTTGAGTAAATTTTTAATAAAAGAAATTAAAGAAATAAATGAAACATTAAGTGAAAAAATCAAAACAAGAAAAAGTAAAGTTAATACAGTAGACGACTATCAATTAGATATTGAAATCGATGAATTTACAGAAATTGAAAAATTTAATGTTTTAGTTACTAAAGATAATCTTTTTAAAAAAGTAAAAGATTATTCTGAAGATAATAAAGAAAAAGATAATAACATTAGAACCTCTATACCTATTACATCTAATCAAAAACTTTTAATCTTTTTATCCTCTGGCAAAGCTTTAACTTTAGATCCAAATTTACTACCAAGTGGTAAATCTTCACCAAAATCCTTTATCGAACTGATCAATGTAGGTGTTGATGAAAAACTAATTGCTGTCTTTAATGCCAACTCACAAAAAAAATTGCTTCTTGTCTCTAAATTTGGAAAAGGTTTTATTTCAATTACTGAAAAAATGATTACGAATCAAAGAAAAGGTAAAAATATAATTAATCTAAAGAATAATGACCAACTACTAAACGTTCATCATTTAGAATATAATCACTTAGCTTTAGTGTCCAAAAATGAAAAATTACTTATTTTTGAAACATCATCTCTTCCAACTTTACACAAGGGCTCAGGAGTTCAATTAATGAAAATCAAGGATAAAGATTTTATTGTTGATAGTTGTTTATTTGATCTAGGTGAAGGCTTGTTATGGACTAAAGCTTCAAAACACAAACACTTAAAAAATATTGATTTTTGGATAGGTAAAAGAGCTCAAGTAGGTAAAAAAATTCCAAGAGGATTTAACAAAAATCTCAAATTTAATAGTTAACTTATTATTATTATTCATTTAAATACTTCAATCTTATGAAAGATAATTATCTTAATACACAATCAAGTTTAGCAATGAAAGGCGCGGGTTATTACTCTGCAAAAACAGCAGGTGCTAAAACGGCTATCGATAAAACACTAAAAGTAATTGAAAATGCTTTAAAAACTATCCCATCAACGGAAATACTGAAGTTTGCTGATTTTGGTAGTGCTGATGGAGGCACCAGTCAAGAAATGTGGTTTAATGTTATTAAATTAATTAGAGAAAAAGGCGATGATAGACAAATTGAAATTTTGTATACTGATTTAGCTTCAAATGACTTTTCCACCCTTTTTAAAACTATGCAAGGAATGCATGGCAATTCCCAATTTGCATTTCAACATATTTTTTCAAATGTTTATGTTCACGGATGTGGAACTGGTTTTCATCAACAATTAATGGCTAATAATTCATTAACATTAGGTTTTTCAGCAACTGCAATGCATTATGTTTCAGAAAGACCATGCCTAATAGAAAATCATGTTCATATGACTGGCGCAAATGAACGTGAAAAACAATTATTTAAAGATCAAGCAAATCATGATTGGGAAACTATTTTATTAAATAGATCAAAAGAGATGATAAATGGTGGCCGTTTTATTTGTATTAATTTTGGAATAGATGAAAAGGGGAGATGTCTAGGTAATACAGGTGGTCATGTAATGTTTAATAATTTTGCTAAACATTGGAAACATCTTGAAAATCAAGGTTTAATTACAAATCAAGAATTTATTAATGCAACTTTCACTCAACATTATAGAACTCTTGAAGAATTTAAGAAGCCATTTGAAAACAAAGACTCAGTTATTTCAAAATCTGGATTAGTTCTTAAATCATGTGAGACAATGATCACTGATTGTCCTTATAAAATCCACTATTTAAAAAATAAAGACACAATGTCATCTGCAGAATATGCAAGAACTCTTATTCCTACTATGAGAAGTTGGTCAGAGACGGTTTTTAAAAATGCTCTAATAGATAGAAGCGAAAATGAAATAAATGAAATTGTTAATAAATTTTATGATTTATACATTGAGGAAGTATCAAATGACCCTGAAGGTCATGCCATGGATTATGTTCATGTTATTATGGATATAGAAAAAATTAGTTAAAAATATAAAGAAATATCTTTGTGTACTGACTTACATGCTGCCAAATACAAGGCTTGCTCTTTATTTAATTGATCTTGTTTTCTTAGAGCAAATGTTTCTTTACCGCTATCTAGTAAGTCAACTAAATCCTTTAAAAGTAATTGTTTTCCTAATTTTCTCCACTTAGTCTCTTGTTTTAGAATAAATCTAGAATCATTTATTAATTTAATTGCTTGATCCTTCTTCTGAAAATTTTTCTTGATTAGCTTTCTTGCTTTTTTAATTTGCTTCTTAATATTTGATGTATCACTGAATGAATTAAACTTTTTTTCAAAATCTTTTATTATTTTTTCAATTTCTTGATTTTCCTGAATTATATTTTTAATTAAATCATCATACAAATTATCAATAGATTTTAATTTATCAACATTTTGAAATTTTTTAATAAAATTGGAAATTTCATTATAGGAACTATCAACTGTTTTATTATAATTTAATTTTGTTTTATTTAAAATTGAAACAATATTATTAAATTTTTTATTTTCCTTTTCCCAATTATTAGGAATTGTAAAATTAATTTTAGATATTTTTTCTTCTATCTCATTAATTTCGTCATTTAGAAAATCTACTTCTAAATCATCAGTTTCTAATCTTATTTCTTTTTGAATTTTTTCAATTCTTTTAAATAACTTAATTATTTTTCTTTCAATACTCCTTACTTCCATATGTAATGGTTTATAATTTTCAGAAAATCTATTAAAATTCTTTTCTGAATTTTTTACTTCTTTTAATAATTCCATTGACATCATTACACCATTTAAAGAATTATTAAATTTATCAAGATATGTTTTGGGTATAAAGTGTAAATCATTTGAATTTATTGAATCAACTATCATTAATGAGTTATCAAAGTTTTTATTATATTTATCATAAGTGTATTCAATTAGACAATTTTGTAGTTTAGGATTCAAAGGAGGAGGGGATACTTCTGATGAATAATAAGATCTAAGAGGTAAATAATTAACTAATTGAGGAAAATAACCAACTATTCCCAGGCCTACAAGTTGCAAGAAAATAAAAACACTTGCACCTTTCCATATCTGGGTAGTTTTAATTGACTTAGGAGCAACACCTCTTAAGTAAAATAGAGAAAAACCAAAAGGTGGAGTTAAGAAAGAAGTTTGCATATTTACAGCAATCATTACTCCAAGCCATACAGCAGTTACGTTTGCAGAAGTTTCAGCTAAAAGTATTGGAGCTACAATTGGAACAACAACTATTGCAATTTCAATAAAATCTAAAAAAAAACCTAAAACAAATATTACTGCCATTACAACAATAAATTGTGTCCAGAAACCACCTGGTAAGCTAGTTAAAAAATCTTTAACAATTTCCTCACCTCCAAAACCTCTAAATGCAGCTGTCAACATTGCGGC
>JBJKYR010000011.1:0-13280 GCA_045560945.1 Alphaproteobacteria bacterium
GTACTGTGGGATCAGGATGATGATTGGGAAAATTTCCATCAACTTCTTCATTAATAATAATGTTTTCAGAGTTATTTAATTTTTCAGTTATTGCTCGAGTAACTTTTCCCATAGCGCCATTACCAGGATCCCAAGCAATTTTCAGTTTCTTTTTTAAATTAATATTTAAAAGGTTTCTCTCTATATATTCAGCGGTTATATCTTGATTAATTATTTGACCTTCTTCCAATTCAATTTTGTTATAATCAATTAATTTTTGAAGACTTTGAATATCTTCTGCAAAAAATGAGGTCTTATTCAAAACCATTTTAAAACCATTATATTCAGATGGATTATGTGAGCCGGTAACCATTATTACTGCATCAGTATCTAAATGATAGTGAGCAAAGTAAGTCATAGGAGTTGGTCCCATTCCAATATTTAATACTTTTGAACCAGAATTTTTTAAACCTTCACAAAGTGCTTTATGCAGTTTTGGAGATGTTAGTCTTCCATCGTAACCAGTTGCTATAGTATTTGATTTTAATTTTGATTTAACAATATAACCAAAGGTTCTTCCTATCGTGTAAGCTGTATTTTCATTTATATTATCACCTACAACTCCTCTGATATCATATTCACGAAGAACTTCTTGATCAAAATTTTGTATTGTATAATTATGTTCCTGTTCCAAAATACTGAAATCCTATATCTCTTAAATCTTTAGCGTTATATATATTTCTTAAATCAAAGATAACTATATTTCTATTAGTACTTTTGATTTTTAAAAAATCAAGGGCACGAAATTCATTCCACTCTGTGCCAATTATAATAGCTTTAGTATCCTTGCATGCTTCATAGGCATTACTACAGAACATTAATTCAATATTTTCTTTTTTAGCATTATCCATTGCTTCTGGATCATACGATTTAATTTTTATACCTTGATTTTGTAATAATTTCGCAATTTTGAGAGAAGTTGAATCTCGAACATCATCTGTATTAGGCTTAAAACTTAGACCAAGCAAGCTTACTTGATCTCCTTTTACTAAATTAGCTTTAGAGATAAGTTTATTTGTTATTTTACTTATCCTTTCTTCATTAAACTTATCTGCAGCAGATAAAATAGAGAAATTAATATCATTATTTTCAGCAGTTCTAATAAATGCCTTAACATCTTTTGGAAAACAAGATCCACCATAACCTGGTCCAGCATGCAAAAATTTATTTCCTATACGTTTATCAATGCCCATTCCTTTTGCGACATCCTGAACATCAGCTCCTACCTTTTCACACAGATCAGCAACTTGGTTTATAAAACTAATTTTAGTTGCAAGAAAACTATTTGAAGCATATTTAATGACTTCAGAAGACTCTATAGTTGTTGAGATTATAGGAGTTTCAATAAGATATAAAGGTCTGTATAGTTCTTTCATTATATCTTCTGATTTTTTATTTTCGCAGCCAATTATAACTCTGTCAGGACGCATAAAATCATTTATTGCTGCACCTTCACGCAAAAATTCCGGGTTAGACACTACATCAAAATTTTTTTCATTTATTTTTTTTTGAAATAATATTTTTTACTTCCCTGGTTGTGCCAACTGGAACAGTTGATTTGGTTACAACTATACAATATTTATTTATATTATTACTTATTTCTTCAGCGGCATTCCACACATAAGACAAGTCTGCATCATTTTCTATTCTTTTAGAAGGAGTTCCTACAGTTATAAAAATAATATCTGCATCATTAACAGATTTAGATAAAGAATTAGTAAAACTTAGAAGTTTTGTTTTATTTAAATGTTTATTTAATAAACTATCAATACCTGGTTCATAAAATGGGCATTGAGAATTATTTAAATCATTAACTCTTGCTTCATCTTTATCGATACAAACTGTTTTATACCCAAATTCAGCAAAACAAGCCCCTGTGATTAGGCCAACATAACCTGTTCCAATAATTGCTAATTTCATATTTAATTTATTACAATCTTTAATTATTACTTATTACCTTTATATTAAATTAATTTATTTTGAAACTTTATGTATTGTTCCTCGGTCTATTAATTTAGGTTTGGCAAGAAAATTCTGGTGTTTATAATTATCTCCATCCATTGATAAGAGCATTTCAACTGCCTTTATTCCAAGTTGTTCTCTTGGATGTACAATTGCAGATAAAGCAGGTGTAGTTATTCTTTCAACCACAGGTCCATCAAAAGTAACAATAGAGATATCTTTTCCAATTTTTTTATTTAATTCATTGCAAGCCTTAATCGCACCAACAGCTGTATATTCAGTGGAGCAAATTATTGCAGTTATTTTTTTATTTTTAATTAACAATTTTTTTATTAAATTTGCACTTTTTTTAGGTTCTTCATTTGTAATAGTAATGTAATATTTATTATTATATTTTATATTAAATTTTTTTAATGATTTTAAGTAACCTTGCTTTCGTTGATAAGCAAAGTTATAACTTTCAGCAATATTTATATAACAAATATTTTTATGATTTTTTTCAACTAAATTTTTCATTATTAATTCTATGCTACCCTGATTATCTAAATCAACCCAAGAATAGTTTTTTAAATCTTTTGTTCTTCCCCAGGTAACAAAATTTATTTTATTCTTTGTCAAAAGTTTAATTCTATCATCATTAATTTTGAGATTATGAAGTATAATTTTAGTAACTTTTTCAACAAAGATTAATTTATTATATGCCTGTTTTTCTTCTTCAGCATTATTTGCAAAAAACATAAAAAAATGAATATTTTCATTATTTAATTTTTTAGACATACCAGCTATAAATTCAAAGAAAGAACTCTGATTAAGTTGGTTGGCATTAAGACCGTAAAGTGGTAGAACAAAACCTACAGTATTTGACTTATTTGATGCAAGTCTACTGGCATTTAAATTTGGTGAATATTTATATTTTTTTGCAAATTTCTTTACTCTTTCTTTTGTTTTTTGGCTTACATCAGAATATCCTCCTAAAGCTCTCGAGACAGTAGTAATTGATAGACCTAGTTTCTGTGAAAGTTGTTTGATATTCATTTATAAGGTTTAGTTTAATAAATTTAAAAATTAAGCATTTATTAACATATTATCAATAAATCAATATATATTTAATTGACACCCAAAACGTTTTGGTAAAATATCAAAAATATTTATAAATATGGAGGACTAATGAATAATATATTTAAAATTTTATTAGCAACCATAACTTCAATTGTTTTTAGTTTCTCTGCTTATGCAGGAGGACATTACACTGGGCCAGATTTAAGTGGTCAAAAAGTAGTAATGTTTGGACCATGGTTATCGCCTGAGCAAGAGATAATGAGAGAAGTTGGTGCTATTTTTGAAAAAGCTACTGGAGCTACATTTGAATATGGTGGATCAGATAGTTTTGAACAACAAGTAATGATCGATCTTAAGGCGGGAAGTGCTGCAGATTTAGTTGTATTTCCACAACCAGGGCTTGCTGCAAATGCTGCGGCAATGGGTGGTTTAGTTCCACTTGGTAATGATATTCGACAAATGGTATTAGACAATTATGCTGCTGGACAATCATGGATTGATCTTTCAACTTATAAAGATGCAAATGGTAATGATCAATTTAATGCTATTTTCTTTAGAACAAATGTAAAAAGTTTAGTTTGGTATTCACCAGATAACTTTGAAGATAATGGATATGAAGTTCCTACTTCAATGGAAGACTTAATTGCTTTATCTGATCAAATGGTTGCTGATGGGAATACTCCTTGGTGTATCGGTCTTGGATCAGGTGCGGCTACAGGTTGGCCTGCTACTGACTGGATGGAAGATATTATGCTAAGAACTCACGCTCCAGATGTATATGATAAATGGGTATCAAATGAAATGCCTTTCAATGACCCTAAAGTTCTTGAGGCTATGGATGTCTTTGGATCATTTGCTTTGAATGATAGCTATGTAAATGGTGGATCAAAAGCAGTTGCTACAACTGATTTTAGAGATGCTCCTAACGGATTATTTACTTCACCTGCAGAGTGCATGATGCACCGTCAAGCTAGTTTTATTCCTGCTTTCTTCCCTGAAGGAGTAGAAGCTGGTGTAGATTATGATTTCTTTTACTTTCCAGCTTTTTCAACAAAAGATCTTGGAACTCCGGTTCTTGGAGCTGGAACTTTAGTAGGTGCTACTAATAACAACCCTGCTACATTAGAATTCATAAGATTCTTAATGCATCCTGAACCACATGAATATTGGATGGCTAAGGGTGGATTCTTAACTCCTCATAAAGGTGTTGATGGCAGTAAATATGCTAGTGATACTTTTAGAAAACTAGGAGAAATTTTAACTGGTGCTACAACCTTTAGATTTGATGCTTCAGATCTAATGCCTGGTGCAATTGGTGCTGGTAGCTTCTGGACAGGTATGGTTGATTATACCAACGGAAAATCTGCTAAAGAAGTAGCTGACAGCATTCAAGCAAGTTGGGACGCTATTAAATAATTTACCTCCACACAACAGGCGAACAAATTACTTGTTCGCCTGTTTTTTTTATATATCTAACTTTTAATGAGCTTATTAAATTTAACTTTTATTGTTTTTTTGGGAGTTTTATTTTTTATATCATTTTTCCACATTTCAAATTTTGTATTAGATAAATATGGTGCACGATCTAATAAAAGATATCAATTTGAAAATTCATTAAGAGTAATAATTTTTATCCTACCTGCATTTATTATTTTATTTATTTTTATTTTATATCCAGTTTTTGAAACAGTAAGGCTAAGTTTTTATGATAAATTTGGTAGAGAATTTGTGGGATTATATAATTATAAGTGGGCTGTTAATGATCCTGAATTCAAAAGAAGCATATTAAATAATTTAGGTTGGTTACTTATTGTGCCAACTTTAAGTACTTTTTTTGGATTAGTAATTGCAAATCTAGCTGATCGCATTTGGTGGGGATCAATTGCAAAATCTATTATCTTTATGCCTATGGCAATCTCTTTTGTAGGAGCAGGAGTAATATGGAAATTTATTTATGAGTATAGAGGTCCAGGTGATACCCAGATTGGGCTATTAAATGCAATAATTGTTTCTTTTGGTTATGAACCACAAGCTTGGCTAACTATTCCTATGTGGAATAATGTTTTCTTAATGGCTATTATGATTTGGATTCAAACTGGCTTAGCTTTAGTAATTTTTAGTGCTGCTCTTAGAAGTATACCTAAAGAAATGATTGAGGCATCGAGAATTGACGGAGCAAGTGAATTAAAAATTTTTTTTTCAATAATTATTCCATATCTTGAGCAAACAATTTTAGTAATCTGGACCTTAATTACAATTATTGTTCTAAGAATTTTTGATATCATTTTTGCCATGACAAATGGTGAGTGGCAAACAGGAGTTTTAGCAAACTTGATGTATGATTGGATGTTTAGAGGTGGTGGTGACTCAGGTAGAGGAAGTGTCTTAGCTATCGTTATAATGATTGGTGTAATTCCAATCTTAGCATGGAATTTATATAAACATAGACAGGAACAAAAAATTTAATGAAAAAAATTACTTACTCTTCTATTTTATCTCAATTATTATTATTGATCTTTGTAATTATTTGGATAATTCCAACTTTTGGTCTTTTTATAAGCTCCTTAAGAGACAAAGATCTTTTAGCTATTAGTGGATGGTGGACTTCATTAACCACCACAGAAGTAAACGAAATTTACAGAATGTCTGGAATGGCATCACAAATTCAAGAAGAAGATTATTTTGTAATTAAAGGAAAATTATTTGAAAATAATACAGGAAAGAAAATTCAAAGTTTTGGCATAACTTCAAAAAAAATAAATGAATTTAAAATCGGTGAAATTGCTATTTTTAAAGACGAAAGTGAAGTTACGATTGATGAAAATGGAAATTATTTATGGAAATCATTTAATGAATTTACAAAAAAGAAAGGGAAAAGGGTCTTTACAACCGCATTAAGTCCTCCTTCTTTTACTTTTGATAATTATAGAGAAGTTTTATTTAAAGAAGGTATTGGCAGAGCTTTTATAAATACCTTGGCTGTTGCACTACCATCAACCTTGATACCTTTAATAATTTGTTCATTTTTTGCATACGCGCTCACTTGGATGAAATTTTTTGGAAGAGATACTTTATTGGCAATAATTATTGCGTCTCTTGTTGTGCCCTTGCAAATGTCCTTAATACCTATTCTTACTATTTATAATGATTTTGGAGCTCTATTTGGAGTTGCTGCCAAATCATATCCTGGAGTTTGGATGGCTCATACAGGATTTGGCTTAGCTTCAACAACATTTTTATTAAGAAATTTTCTTAAATCTTTACCTAATGAGATGATGGAGGCAGCAAAAGTTGATGGCGCATCACATTATGATATTTTTTTAAAAATAATTATACCTTTATCTATTCCAGCATTTGCCTCCATTTTTATTTTGCAATTTCTGTGGTGTTGGAATGATTTGTTAGTTGGATTGGTATTTTTAGATCAAGTACCAAGTGAAATTATTTTGACAGCTAAACTAAAAGAGCTTTTAGGATCAAGAGGTGAGAATTGGGAAATATTAACAACGGGCGCATTTGTATCAATGACAATCCCATTATTTATATTTTTTGCTTTACAAAGATACTTTATAAGGGGCCTCGTTGCAGGTTCAGTGAAAGGATAGGAATGAATAAAATAGTTTTAATTGGTGCTGGAAGTACGAATTTTGGCCTAGGTACCATAAGTGATATTTTTAAATCAAAATTTCTAGAAGGTTCAACAATCGTTTTACATGACATTAATCCAAAAACTCTAATTAACACTGAAGAAATTGCTAACAAGTATAAAGAAAAACTAGGAGTAAATTTCAGCATTGTTGCAACAACAAACAGAAAAGAAGCTTTAAAAGATGCTACTTTTTGCATAATATCTATTGAAATAGGTAAAAGATTTGACCTATGGGATCAAGATTGGAAGCTGCCACTTCAGTACGGTATTAAACAAGTATATGGAGAAAACGGTGGTCCAGGTGGATTATTTCATTCTCTTAGGATAGCGCCAGTTATTATAGAAATCTGTGATGATATTATTCAAATTTGTCCTGATGCATTTGTATTTAATTATTCAAATCCTATGCAAAGAATTTGTCATGCAGTTACAACAAAGTATCCAGATTTAAAATTCACAGGTCTGTGTCATGAGATTGCTTCTATGGAACGCCAATTACCAATGATCATGGAGACTGATTTTTCCAACATAGAAATCAAAGCTGGTGGTTTAAATCATTTTAGTATTCTTCTTGAAGCTAAATATAAAGATACTGGAAAGGATGGCTATCCTATTATTAAACAAAAATTTTATGATTATTATTCCAATCTTGTAAATGAGCATGAAGGTTACCCTTCAAAACCAGGTGCAGAAAGAGGTGTGTTCTTTGAGTTATATAAACAATATGGATATTTACCAATAACAACAGATAGTCACCTTGGAGAATACTTACAATGGGCTTACAGTGTTGCCGATCATGAAGCGATCATTGATTTTTATGATAACTATAAAAAAAGGTGTCTTTCATTTTATGAAGATGACTCTTCATATAATCAATTTTTTGATACAGAAGAATCAAAAAACCAAGAAAGGATAGTGCCTATTATAGAAGCGATATTAAATGACAGTAATATCGAAGAGTCCGCTGTTAATGTTCCTAATAAAAATTATATTTCACAGGTCCCAAATGGGATTGTTGTTGAGGTTCCAGGTATATTAAATAAAGAAGGAGTATCAGGAATTGAACTTAAAAATTATCCATCTACTTTTGGGACACTGCTTAACAATCAGACAGGAACTATACAATTAACAACTGATGCAGTTTTAAATAAATCTAAACATAGCGCATATTTAGCAATGTTAGCTGATCCAGTTGTAGATAATACTAAATCAGCAGAAAAACTATTAAATGCAATGCTAGAGTTTCAAAATGAATATCTTGGATATCTAAAATAGCCCTTGCAATTAATCTTATATTCCCCTAAAAAATACCTTTAACACTTGAAAGATCGCTCAAAGGAGGATGAAGTGGCAGATATAAATATTAATACAGTTAATAAGTACTATGGAGATGTGCACGTTATTAAGGACGTATCTCTTGATATAAAAAGTCAATCTTTTACAGTTTTAGTTGGTCCATCTGGTTGTGGTAAATCAACTATGCTTAGAATGATTGCAGGATTAGAAGATATAAATTCTGGAACTATTTCAATTGATGGTCAGGTAGTTAATGATCTACCTCCAAAACAAAGAAACATTGCAATGGTTTTCCAATCATATGCCTTATACCCACACATGACAGTTTTCGATAACATGGCATTTGGCCTGAAGTTAGAGAAAAGATCAAAAGATGAAATCAATGAACGCGTTCAAGAAGCTGCAAGAATACTTCAAATTGAAGATTACTTGCATAGAAAACCTAAACAATTATCAGGTGGCCAAAGACAAAGGGTTGCTATTGGAAGAGCTATAACTCGTAAACCAAAAGTATTCTTATTTGATGAACCTTTATCAAACTTAGATGCTGCCCTTCGTGTTCAAATGCGTGTTGAGTTAGCTAAACTGCATGATCAACTTAATGCTACAATGATTTATGTAACACATGATCAGACAGAAGCAATGACACTAGCTAATGATATTGTCGTTCTTGATGAAGGTATCGTTTCACAAAAAGGATCACCTATGGATCTATACAATGACCCAAATAATCTTTTTGTAGGAGGGTTTATTGGATCTCCTAAAATGAATTTTATATCTACTAAAATTACAAGTAAGAGTAATGATAAAACAGAAGTTGATTTAATGGGATCTTCTAAAATCAGTATTCCAAAAACTTCAGCATCAGCCTCTGAAGGTGATGCAGTGCAACTAGGTATCCGCCCTGAACATCTAATCGTTAATCAGGATGGTGATGGAGGTTGGGAGAGTAAAGTTTTTGTTGTTGAAAAATTGGGATCAGGAACGTTCCTTTATCTTGAAAAAGAAGGTGAGCCTCTTGTTGTTGAAACTGAGGGTGATTCAAATATTAAAGTTGGCGATACGGTTAAAGTTGGTTTTTCAGCTTCTCGTTGCCATTTATTTGATACCTCAAAGCAAGCTTTTAAATAGCAGAATCGAAAATGATTAATGCCTCATAAAATGAGGCATTTTCCAAAGCGTTTTGGGCTAAACTAGTGAAAAATTAATAATAATTTATAATAATAATTGAGCAGAGAGTTTCATATTATTTCCTCCTATAAGAAGTATTCCTCTTGTAAACTTCTCTGCTCTTAAAATAGAGAAGGTCGTGCACGAGGAATGCTTGTTATAATTTTTTAGAATCTGTCCAATTTTTTATTTTTGTATTAGGCAAGTAAGGAGATAACTCCTCCATAACTCTTTCTGATAATTTTCTATACGTTGTAAGCTTACCCCCATATATATTAAGTAAGGGAGAATTTTGACTTTCAAGATTTAAATCAAAAACATAATCTCTTGTTACTCTTGTAGCTTCTTTAAAATCTTCAATCAAAGGTCTTATACCAGAATAAGTATCCACAATGTCTTCCTGGGAAATTTGTTTAACAAAATGTTTATTGATTGTGTTTATTAAGTATATTTTTTCTTCATTAGATATTTTTGGTTTATCAGGAGTATTTACATCTACTTCAGTAGTGCCAATCAGAGAATATTCATTTTTATAAGGAATGACAAAAACTATTCTACTATCATCATTCTGTAAAGTAAATGCTACTTCTTCTTCATACAATTTTTTAATAATTATATGACTACCTCTTACCAATCTAATTGATTTATTTGAATTTACTTTAATTACATTATTTACGATTTCATTTATCCATGGTCCAGCCGCATTTATTAGTATTTTAGATTTTACTAGCTCATTATTATCGAGGGTAATTTCCCAACCTTCATTTAATCTCTTTGCATTTATAACTTTTCTATTCTCTATAATGTTTGCACCTAATTTTTTTGCATCATTAATATTTATCTCAACAAGTTTTTTATCGTCAACTTGCACATCATAATATTGAAAGCCAACTTGATAATGAGATTGTAAGATATTTGTGAATTTCTTATCGAAATTTATTTTTGATGACTTAGGTATTTTTGTTTTACCTCCAAGATTATCATATAAAAACAAACCTAGCCTAATAAGTAACTTTGATCTTAATTTTTTTGTATGTGGAATTATAAAAGGTATAGGTTTGGTAATTTTTGGTGCAATTTTAGTAATCACTTCTCTTTCTTTCAATGACTCTCTAACAAGTTTAAACTCATAATTTTCTAGATATCTTAATCCACCGTGTATTAATTTTGAAGACCATGAAGAAGTTGCAGATCCTACTTTATTTTTTTCAGCTAAAAAAACTTTTAATCCCCTACCTGCAGCATCTCTAGCTATACCTGCCCCATTAATTCCACCACCAATAATAAAAATATCATATATTTGTTTATCAAAGTTCATAAAAATTAAATTAAAAATTTATTTATCTCATATTCTATTTTGTTCGGATCAGTCAGGTGAACAGTAAGTAGTTTTAAGTTTTTTGCTGCTTGAATATTTTCCAGTTTATCATCAATAAATACAGTTTCATTAGGATTTAAATTGAAACGATTAATTGCTAGTTCGTAAATAGCTGAATCTGGTTTCATTAATTTATCTTCACCAGAAATAAGCATTCCATCAAATAATTTTAAAAAGGGATAATCTTCAGTCATTCCAACAAAAGTTTCTGCTGACCAATTAGATAAAACAAAACATTCATAATTTAGTTTTTTAAGTTTTTTTAATAACTTTATAGATTCATCAAATGTGCCTTTAAGCATTTTACGGTGATACTTGTAATACATTTTAATTTGTTTCTCATAATGAGGAAATTTAGGAATTAATTCAGACTCTGCTTCTTCTATAGTTCTTCCTGCATCTTGTTTAAAATTCCATTCATCATTACATACTCTAGTTAAAAAGTATTTTCTTTCATTAGATGTATCAAAAATATCCTTAAAAAAATGATTTGGATCCCAATCAAAAAATACACCACCTAGATCAAAAAGAAATTTCATATAACTAAATTTGTTGTATAAATTAATAATTACAAAAATTCATTATATTTATGAAACTTAATATCGATATATTTATTCAAGAAGAGCTAAAGAAACTAACGAATAAAAATTTTACAAAAAAATATATATCACAATATATTATTCCAATAATCAACAATCTTTATCACTCGAAGAATAATAAATTTATCCTCTCTGGATCTCAGGGTTCTGGCAAATCTACCCTAGGCAAATTATTAAAATTAGTTATCGAAAAATTTTATAAAAAAAAGGTAATGTTGCTAAGTATTGATGATTATTATTTAAGCAAAAATGAAAGAATAAAGTTATCAAAAAAAATACATCCACTTCTTCTGACACGTGGTGTGCCAGGTACACATGATATTAAAGTTCTAAAATATAACATAAATCAATTTCAAAATCAGAATTTTCCAATTAGCTGCCCTATATTCAATAAATTAAAAGATGATATTTCAAAAAAAAGAAAAGTTATTAATAGTGCACAGATATTATTATTAGAGGGCTGGTGCTGTGGCTCTGCACCAATTGCTAACCAATACCTATTAAAAAATATTAATAATTTAGAAAATACCTATGATAAAAATACAAACTGGAGAAAATACTATAACTCTCTTTTAAGAAATGAGTATAAAAGTGTTTTTTCTTTATTTGATAAAAAAATATATATTAAGTCACCTTCTTTTAAATATGTGCTTGAATGGAGGTATGCGCAAGAAAAAAGCAATGCAGCTAGATCTAATAATAAAAATTTCATGAATAAAGTAAAATTACAAGAATTTATTCAACATTATGAAAAGTTAACCAAATGGATGATGCTAACCATGCCAAATCAAGCAGATATATTAATAAACATAGATAGTAACCAAAAAATAAAAAAATTATTTTTTAAAATTAGTAAATTTCATTAAATTAAAAAAACATCCATTTTTTTACAGCCAGTAAATATCTGTCATATTCATCTCCAAATTTTTCCTGCAAGTAGTTCTCTTCAATAGGAATGACATAATGATTAGTCCAAATAAATAGACCTACGGCACTTAAAAGATTTGCTACATTTTCAAAAGTTAAAAACATACTAATATGAAAAGAGATAAAGGCTAAATACATGGGGTTTCTGCAGTATGCAAAAATTCCTGTCTTTATTACACGTTTCGTATTAGCCTGAGGTATAGGGTTTTCTTTATATGAATTAAATAAATTTAAAGAGATAAAAAAAATAGCTAAACTTATAATTAATCCTGTTACCCCAATTAAATTCAATAAATTTAATAATTGGTACTTTGGTATTATGAATTCACCTATGACATAAGATACAACCAGTAAGATAACAAATATAATGAGAGGATTTCCTTTAACTGCTGGCCCCATATTAATTGCTTTCTATTATTTCTTGCACTTTTAAATAATCATCTGTAACAGTAAATGCACCAACATCAAGTAATTCTTGTTCATCTCTACTCTCATACCAATGACCTCCTGCTGTAAGACCAATTACCTTAACGCCAGCATTAACACCTGCTTTTACCCCTACTACACTGTCTTCAAGAATTATAGTTTCATTTTTATTAAGATTATTATCTGCAATAGCTTTTAAATAAATATCAGGATCAGGTTTAGCTTTTCCCACAAGATCAAATGAATATATTTTCTCAGGTTTAAAATACTTATTTAATTCCACTTTATGCAATCCAGATATTATTCTATCTTTAGTACTATTAGATCCGATATATAAACTAAGCTTTGTGTTGTGTAAAAAGTTACAAACTCCTTCAACAGCAGTTAATTCATTTTTATATATATATGAAGCTATATCCATAATATCAGAAAAAAAATTTTCTTGATCTTTAATTGAATATTTTTGTGATAAAACGTCTATTACTTGAACTGTTTTTTTGCCTGCAAAATTTGCAAATTCTTTTTCATCTATTTCAATGCCATATTTTCGCATATATTCAGAGAAAGCTTTCGCTACTAAAATCTCACTATCTACAAGCACTCCATCAAAATCAAAAATGATATTTTTAATCATAAATGAGTATAGTTTTTATAGTTTTTTTTTAGATTTGGACGTTTTTTATTGAAATTTTATAAATTTATAATACGAATTATATAGCGATACATAACTCGTCGTCATCATACGGAAGTGGGATAGGTCGCCTTCAAATTAGGA
>JBJKYR010000012.1:0-13054 GCA_045560945.1 Alphaproteobacteria bacterium
AAAATTACTTTGTTTTCAATTAATGCTTCATAAATTTTATCACAAACAGTTGTTGTTAGATTATCGAATATATTTTTTCCAATAATCTCAGCCCCAATGTTTGGTGTTAGTTTATTTATTTGCAAAGCTGACAAAAAACTTCTTTATTTCCATCCACTAATAGCTTTAACTTCTAAATACTCTTCAAGGCCCCATTTACCACCTTCACGACCATTACCAGATTGTTTAAATCCTCCAAAAGGCGTGCCCCCTGAAACTCCAAAGCCATTGATTTCTACACCACCAGATCTAAGATGTTTTGCAACTCTCTTTGCTTTTTCTTTGTCCTGTGTTTGAACATAATTGGTCAATCCATAATCAGTGTCATTTGTAATACTAATTGCTTCTTCCTCAGTTTCGAATGGTATTATAGAGACTACTGGGCCAAATATTTCTTCTCTAGCTATTTTCATATTATTGTTAACATCTGAAAAAATTGTTGGCTTAACAAAATAACCCCTATTCAAACCTGCTGGTCTATTTAAACCTCCAGCAACTAAATTAGCACCTTCATCAATACCACTTTGAATTAAATTTTGAATTTTATCATATTGTATTTTTGAAACAACTGGTCCAATATGATCTCCTTTTTTTGAAGAGATATCAACTTTAGTATTCTCAGCTTCTTCTATTGCTTCTTTAACAGCTCTATCATAAATGGATTTTTCAACTAGCATACGAGTAGGATGGTTACATGATTGACCTGAATTTCCCATTACATGTTTGATACCTCTTTTGATTGCATCTGGATCAGAGTCTGCAAAAACTATATTGCCTCCTTTTCCTCCTAACTCTAAACAAACTCTTTTAATGGTATCAGCAGAATTTTTTGAAATTAATTTTCCAGCTCTTGTAGAACCAGTAAAAGAAATCATATCAATATCAGTATGTTTTGCCAATTGAGTGCCTACACCATCTCCATTCCCGTTAACCAAGTTAAAAACACCTGGAGGAAAGCCTGCATCATGAATCATCTCTGCAAATACTATTGCAGACAATGGTGCAATTTCTGAAGGTTTTAAAATCATAGTGCATCCCGCTGCTAAAGCCGGAATAACTTTTAAGGTAATCTGATTAATTGGCCAATTCCATGGTGTAATTAATGCACATACCCCTATGGGCTCATAAGTAATATGATTATTGGATTCTGAATTAAATGCAGATTCAAATTCAAAGTTTTTTAAAGTTTTAATGAAATTTTTTATATGATTAGCACCTGAAGAACTTTGCTCCTCAATTGACCAATCTATAGGAGAGCCCATTTCAAGAGAAATTGACTCAGCCATTTTATTCCATCTTGATTTGTAAATTTCGTAAAGATTTTCAAGCAGTTTTATTCTCTCTTCTTTTGAAGTGCTACGCCACATAGGAAAAGCTTTTTTTGCAGATTCAACAGCTAAGTTTGTATCTTCTGAGTCTCCTAAAGAAATAACAGCACACACTTCTTCATTAGATGGATCTATAACCTCTAACTCATTTTTGTTAATAGGGTCTACCCATTTGCCATTTATGTAAAATTGTTTCTTTTCAATCATATTAATATCTTACCTTAATTATTTTTTAATTTAAATTCTAATCTTCTACGATGAAGTATAGGTTCTGTATAACCTGATGGTTGATTTATTCCTTCAAAAACCAAATCCCTAGCTGCTTTAAACGCTATAGAGTCTTCATTTCCAGACATAGGTATATAATTTTTATCATCTGCATTTTGCTGATCAACTACCTGGGCCATTTTTTTAAGTACTTTTAAGACTTGTTCTTTTGAGACGATTCCATGTTCAATCCAGTTAGCAAGTGCTTGAGAAGAAATTCGACATGTTGCTCTGTCCTCCATTAACCCAATATTATTAATATCTAGCACTTTTGAGCAACCTATACCTTGATCAATCCAACGGACTACATACCCTAATATTCCTTGTGCATTATTTTCAATTTCTCTAAAAATTTCATCTTCTGATAAATTTGCTCCTTTTAACAAAGGCAAAGTTAATAAATCATCAAGCGTGCCTGTTGATCCGGAACTTATAATGTCTTCTTGAACATCCTTAACATTTACTTCGTGATAGTGAAGAGCATGAAGTGTAGCAGCAGTTGGACTTGGTACCCAAGCACAGTTAGCCCCTGATTTTGGATGTCCAATTTTTTGATTCATCATTTCAGCCATTAAATCTGGCATTGCCCACATACCTTTGCCAATTTGCGCTTTACCTTTAAGTCCACATTCTAATCCAATACTAACATTTCTTTTTTCATAAGATGATATCCAAGGTGCATTTTTCATGTCAGCTTTTTTTAAGAAAGAACCTGCCTGCATTGCTGTATGAATTTCATCACCAGTTCTGTCTAGAAAACCTGTATTGATAAAAGCTACTCTTGATTGAGCTGCCCTAATACATTCTTTTAGATTTATACTTGTTCTTCTCTCTTCATCCATAATACCTATCTTAATAGTACTATTTGGTAAATCTAGAAGTTTTTCAATCTGTGAAAAAAGCTGATCAGTAAATTCAACTTCTTCAGGCCCATGCATTTTTGGTTTTACAATGTAAATAGAATTATGATTAGAATTTCTATTTTCTGACTTTTTAAAATCATGAGTTGCAATGAGTGTTGTTATAATTGCATCCATTATACCTTCACCAATCTCATTATTATTTTTTGTTAATATTGCAGGTGTTGTCATTAGGTGACCTACATTTCTAATAAGCATTAGAGAGCGGCCTTTTAAGATTTGATCTTTTTGATTTACTGAAGTGTAAATAATATCTTTATTTAATACTCTCTTTACAGGTTTATTATTTTTTTCGAATTCAGCTTCTAAATCTCCTTTAGTAAGACCTAACCAGTTTTGGTATGCTAAAATTTTATCATCAGCATCAACAGTTGCTACACTGTCCTCACAATCAAGAATACTAGATATCGCAGACTCTACCAATAGATCTGAGATATTTGCAGGATCATTTTTTCCAATTGCATCATTTTCATTAATTAATATTCTACAATGAAGATTGTTTTTAAATAAAATTAATTCTAGGAGTTGATCGTCTTTAGAGGACTTCCAACCTGCAAGCTGATTTTTATCTACAAAATTTACTGAATTTTCCTTTATACTGCCTAAAATAATTTTATTATCTTGCAATTCAATTTTATTAATTTCACTCCATTTTATATTTTCTAGTGGAGCAAATTTATCTAAATGTGATTTAGCAAATTCAACAACCTTATTTCCTCTTTCAGGATCATAATTATTTCCTTGTGGCACTTCCCCTAAAGCATCTGTTCCATAAAGCGCATCATATAGACTGCCCCATCTTGCATTTACTGCATTAATAGCAAATCTTGCATTTGTGATAGGTACTACTAGTTGTGGACCACAAATTGTTGAGATTTCTTCATCAACATTTGATGTTGTAATTTTGAAATCAGGTCCTTCATCAACAATATAATTTATTTCTTTTAAAAAACTTTTATATTCATCAAGATCAGTATCTCTAGATCTATTTTCTTTATGCCAATTATTGATTTTATTTTGTAAATTCTTTCGCTTTTCTAAAAGAGCGACATTTTTTGGATAGTAAGTATCTACAATATCTGAAAATCCATTCCAAAAGATCTCCTCATTAATCTCAATACCTTTTAGTGCTTCATTATTAATAAAATTATAGAGCTTTTCATTAATTTTAATATTTTTCTTTTGAATCATATTTATTAAAATCTGATATAGGAAAAATTATAAAAAAGAATAAAATATTTAAGTTAAATTAATTTTATTGACTGTAAACATTTCCATACTCTTTAATTTTCATTAGCATTGAATACACACCATTTCGTCTTCCAGGCGTTAACAAGGTATCTAATTTTAATGAAGATAAAAGATCAAAGTCTGCTTTTGCAATTTCACCTGGGTTTCTGTCTCCATAAATTTCACAAAGAATTGTTACCATTCCTTTTGAAATAAAGGCATCAGAGTCTGAATGAAAACATAATTTATTTTTTTCCAGATATGGTACCAGCCACACTTGTGCTTGGCATCCATCTACCTTAAAACTATCTTGTCTATATTCTTCTGGAAAGGCTTTTGCATTTTTTGCTTGGTCTAGAAGATATTTGTATTTATCCATATCATCATCAAATATTTCTAAATTTTCTTTAAAAAAATTAATTTTTTCTTCAATTGATTTCATGACATAAACTTTCTAAGCTCAATTGCAGTCTCTTCTGGAAAAACATCCATAATGAATACCCCAGCCATTGACTCTGAGCCAGCTAATACTTTGGGTTTATCACCATGTCTTAAAGGTGGATAAAATTCCATATGGAAATGAAAATTATTATCTTCTAGGTTAGGGGCAGCATGCAATCCCATTATATACGGGCACCTTCTGCCTAAAAAACTATCATATCCCTTTACTACTTTTTGAAGAGCAACTGCAAAAGAATTATATTCTTGGTCAGTAAATTGCCAAGGCCCTGCTATTTGTCTTTTTGGAATTATCCATATCTCATAAGCGTATCTTGCAAATGGTGGTACAGCTGCAATGACATGGTCATCTTGGTAAACAAAATAATTTTTTTCTAAATCTTTCATTAATTTTTTAATAAAATTCTCTTTATTAAAAGCCTCTATTTCTTTTTTAATTACTGGAGGAATAAAAGGATAGGCATAAATTTGTCCATGTGGATGATGAAGAGTAACCCCACATTCCACCCCTCTATTTTCAAAAGGCATTACATATTGAATATCATCTCTTTCTAGGAATTTGATATAACGATCTGACCAAGCATTAAACAAAAGCTCTATTCTGCTTAATGGCATTTGAGCAATTGTATCTAAGTGCTTAGAAGAATAAACCACTACTTCACATTCTCCATTTGATGGTTTTACTTTTAAGCCATCAATAGATATTTGATCATCATTAGTATTAAAACTGGCCCATCTATTTGGAAAGATGGCAACTTCAAAATTGTTAAACGGTATTTCAGTTGCAAAATTTAATTCTGCACCAGGACATAAAGGGCAATATTCTTCTGGTGGAAAAGAGGTTCTTACTTTTCTGGTTTCAGAATAAGTTACCCATTCTTGTCTTGCAGGATTCCATCTCATATGTGGACTAGGTAAAGGAGTAATTCCTAGTTCTTTAGAAGCTATTTCCTTATGCTCCTCATAACCAAAGAGAAGCAAATGTCTTTTGTCATTTCTTTCAAATTCTCTTTTATATATTCTTTTCATATATTTTTTTTTCCCACTCAACAGCAGTTTGAATTATTAAATCTAAATTATCAAATTTTGGTTTCCAATTTATATGTTGATGAAGTTTATCAACATTAGAAACTAACTTCTCTGCATCCCCAGCTCGCCTTTTACCATATTCAAATTTTATTTTTTCTCCATATATTTTTTTAGCAATATTGATTACTTCTAATACTGAGTAGCCTTTTCCATACCCACAATTGAATATATTACTAATCTGATTTTCTAATAAATATTTTGCTACCTTTAAATGAATACTTGCTAGATCACTAACATGAATATAATCTCTAATTGCAGTCCCATCTTCAGTATTATAATCATTGCCGTATATGGAGATTTTTTCTCTTTTTCCTATAGCAACTTCGCTTAGAATTTTAATTAAGTGTGTTGGTGTATTGGAAATAAGACCTGATCTTAATTTAGGATCGGCACCAGCAACATTAAAGTATCTTAATATAATCGAGTTAAATTTATCTTGGTTGTTTAATAAATATTCTTCCGTTTTAACTTTTGATTCTCCATAAGGATTAAGAGGGGTAAGAGTTTCATCTTCTGTTATTGATGCATTGTTATTAGGATTTCCATAAGCCGCTGCTGTTGAAGAGAATATAATATTTTGTAAATTATGTTTGTAGCATGTTTCAAAAAGTTTAATGGCGTTATCAGTGTTATTTTTAAAATATTTATCAGGATTTTGAACTGACTCTTCTACCTTGATAAAGCCAGCAAAATGAAGAAGTAGATCAAAATTTTCTTCAATTAATACATTTGAAATTTTCTCTGAATTATTAATATTTGTATTAATTAATTTAACATTCTCAGGAATAAGGTTTTTGTTTCCTGTGGAAAGGTCATCAATTACAATTACCTCATGTTTATTTTCTATAATAGAGAGCAAAACATGACTTCCTATATACCCAGCCCCTCCAGTTAAAAGAATTTTCATAAAAATTGGTATTAATTAATATATGTATATTTTTATCTCTTATACATAATCTTTACACAAAAAAAAAATCTATGTTAAGATAAATATATGATCAAATTATTAGATACCCATCAACATTTAGTTTACCGTGATGTTGCTGGTTATAGTTGGACGAAAGATATACCCCCACTTTCTGAAGAGAATTTTACTTTTGAAGATTATTTAAAGCTTACAGAAGGCCAGGGAATAGGGGGAACGCTATTTATGGAAACAGGAGTTGATGATCCTGATTATCAAAATGAGGCTAAATATGTCCAAAGCTTAGCCGAAGATGCTAATAACAATATTAAAGGTTTAATTGTTTCAATTAGACCTGAAGATGATAATGAATTTAATAGTTGGTTTGACAAAACACTTGAGATGAATGCTGCCGGTTACAGACGTATTTTGCATGTTATGCCTAATGAGACTTCCCTAGCACAGACATTTATTAAAAATGTTAAAAAAATTGGCCAAGCTGGAAAGCCGTTTGATATTTGTTATCTTCCTTCACAATTATCTATAGCTTATGATTTTGCGAAAAATTGTGATGAAACAAATTTAGTTTTAAATCATTGTGGTGTCCCATCAATAGCTACTGGTGAGATAGATCAGTGGGGCAAAGATATAAAAAAATTATCAGCCTTATCTAATGTGACCTGTAAACTTTCTGGATTAATGGCATACTGTGCTCCTGGAACTTCTTCACAGGAAACAATCCAACCTTATATTGACCATGTTTTGGAATGTTTTGGGCCAGATAGAATGGTTTGGGGCAGTGATTGGCCTGTTGTAAATCTTGGTAAAGGGATTAAAGAATGGATTTCTGTTACAAGAAATATACTTTCATCTCTATCTGAAGATGAAGCAGTAGCAATTGGGAATGCAAATGCTCAAAAAATTTATAAAGTAAGTTTATAAAACTACTTTTTTTTATTTTGTAACTGATAAATTGAATCAGATTTTCTTGGTAACGGTATTCTAATTGGAACTTTTTCAAGCCTTGGCTGTATTAATGGCTTTCCTTTTAATATTAGTTTGTCATAAGATTTTAAATTAATATTTGGATCAACAGAACTACCTTTATCGTACGTTATAGGCCAGGCATCAACCGATGAATATCCAAATAGTAATAACGGTCTTGGGTGTTTTGCCATATTTAATGATGAAGCATGTAAGGTTCTTACATGATGAAAAGTTACTGAGCCTGCGGGTCCAATTAATTTTTGAGCTTTTGAAATATCTAATTTTTCTTTTTTCACATTTATCTTTCCCACAAAAAAATTACTTTCATGATGATTATAAATTTTTGATTTATGAGATCTTGGAATAACCTTAAGAGGCCCATTAATTTCAAAACAATCTTCAAGATATATACCAACAGTTATTAAATCATCATTTGTATGGGGATAAAATGCCCAGTCTTGATGCCAGTCAATAATACCTCCTTTTTGAGAAGGAGGTTTAAAGTTTAATTTACTATGATGAAATCTAACAGTTCCTTTTAAAAGTTTTTGAAGTATATGAATTATTTTCTTATCCTTAAGTATATTGGCAAATAACTGATCAACTTCATGGGGGTCTTTTAAACGTACACAGTACTTTTTATTACTAAATTTTAAAAATTCAAAGTATTTTGATTTATCTTTATCATTCAAAAGTTTTTTTACTTTTAAATTAATTTTGTCTATGATTTTTTTTGAAATAAGCTCTTTTTTTACTAGATAACCATTATTTTTGTAAAATTTAATTTCAGCAGAACTTACAATTTCTTTATTTAACATGAGATTTTTGTAGCATATTATTTTTCATTATTTAATATATTTTTATTAAACTAATTATGAACTTAAAAACTCAAAAAATTATTGATACACATCATCATTTGTGGGATCCTACTAATGGAAAATATGATTGGTTAACAGCTGATGGCCATGAAGTGTTTAATAAAGTTTATTTACATAAAGAATTTGAGCAAGATATTGCAAATTTAAATTTAATTAAATCAGTTCACGTGCAAGCTGAAATTAATTTATCAGAAACAATTTATGAAACACAGTGGCTTCAAGACTATTACAATAATCAATCTTTACATGATAGAAAATTACCAAATGCAATCATAGGTTTTGCAGATTTTTTAGATATTAAAGTAGAGCAAACTCTTCAGGAGCATTTACAATATCCTAACTTTAGAGGTATAAGACAAATATTAAATTTTGATAAAAAAAATAAAAATATATCACATGCAACTTTTGATTATTTAAAAAATGATTTGTGGTTCCAAAATTTTGGATTATTAAAAAAATTTGATTTATTATTTGATTTATCAATTTTAATTAATCAAACTGAAGATGCTGAGAATTTAATAAAAAAATACGACTCCACATTATTTATTATTAACCACACTCTTTGTCCTCATGATATAAATAATGAGAATATAAATTTATGGCTTGATAAAATTAAAATCCTTTCAAAATATGACAACGTGGTAATAAAACTTTCTGGATTTGGTGAATTTAATTCTAATTGGTCTACAGAGAGTATTAAGCCATTAATTCTATATTCTATTGACAATTTTGGCATCAATCGATGTATGTTTGGTACTAATTTTCCTGTAGATAAATTTTTATCAAATGCATCTTATGAAGATTATTGGAAAGCTTATTTAAAAATTACACAGGACTTTAGTGAAGATGAAATTAATAATTTATTTTATAAAAATGCAGAAAAATTTTATAAAATCTAACTGAAGGAAAAAATGATTAGAAAATCTTTTAGAATGACTCTTAAAGACGGTAAGATCGATGAATATAAAAAAAAACATGATGAGGTTTGGCCTGAAATATCACAAGCATTAACAATTGCAGGTGTAACAAACTATTCTATATATTTTGATAAAAAAGATAATACTTTAATTGAATATATGGAGTTAAAAGAAAACAACACTTTTGATAAACTTGAAGAGCTAGATATATTAAAAAAATGGAATGTTTATATGAAAGATTTGATTGTAACTATATCTGAAGATGATGCTACTCCAGTTGTAAATGAATTGGTAGAAGTATTCCATCATATTTAAGAATGAACAAAAAAGTTAATATTGCAGTGATAGGAGCTGGATGGTGGTGTACAGAATTTCATCTACCCTATCTGAGTTCACTTAATAATGTAAATATATTAAGTGTTTGTAGATTTGGAAAAAAAGAATTAAGTTTAGTAAAAAATAAATACAGAATTGAGCACGCTTCAGAAGATTTTAAAGAAGCATTATCTTATAAAGAACTAGATGGTGCAATAATTGCTACGCCACACACAGCTCATTTTGATTGTGCAAAACAAGCATTAAAAAATAAATTACACATTATTGTTGAGAAACCAATGACAACGTCTTCAAAGCTGGCAAAACAATTATATTTATTATCGAAAAAAAATAGAAAACAAATAATTATTCCATACGGATATAATTTTACACACTACATGGACAAGGCAAGGCAATTTATTTTAAATGGAAAGATTGGAAAAATAAAACATATTGATGGATCAATGTCATCTGGTACGCTAGATTTATTTGGAGGCAAAGGTCTTTTAGAAGCAAAAAAACATACCTTTCAACCTTTAAAATCAACATGGTCTGATCCAAATAAAGCAGGAGGTTATGGATGGGGGCAAACATCTCATCTGTTAGGAGCCATTTTTAAGTTGGTTAATGCTACCCCTTATAAATTATTTTGCATGCATTTAAATTCGCCAACAAAAGTTGATTATACAAATGCTATATCAATGAATTTTAAAGAGAATATTACTGCATCTATTTCAGGTTGTGCTTATTTACCAAAAAATAAAGAGGAGCACATAGAAATAAAAATTCATGGATCAAAAGGTACTCTTTTTTTAGATATTGAACCAAATAGAGAAAGATTAACTCTTAAAATAGAAGGAAAAAATATTGATTATAATATGAAGGGAGAAGGAGCTCTTACTTACTCTACAAATCCAGCTATTGACGCCCTTGTAAGTGCCTGTAGAGGTAAAATCATTGACCACGGTAGTGATGAGAATAATGGATATAAAACTGTTCAAGTTTTAGATGCAATGTATAAATCAATGAAATCAGGAAAAGTTGAAAAAATAGTTTAGTGTTTTAATGCACCCATAGTCATACCGGCAATAAACCATCTTTGAAAAATCGCGAAAATAAACATTACAGGAATTATGGTTATCATGACTGAAGCACTATATGTTCCAATATTAATATGATACCTACTGGTTCCAATTTTAGCTAATCCTACTGGCACTGTATGAATAGTGGGATCTTGCATAAAAATCATCGCATAAATAAATTCATTCCATGTATCAAGAAACAAAAGAATAACACAAGTGGCAATTGCTGGTTTAGCTAAAGGCAGAAGTATTCTCATTAAAAGTTGAAAATCAGTAGCACCATCAACGATACCTGCTTCTGTCATTTCACCAGGTATTTGCTCAAAAAACATTCTTAAAATTAAAATACCAATTGGTATCAGAAAACCAGCATAAGCAAGTATAACAGCTGTGTATGTATTAATAATTCCAAAATAAATTAGTAAATAAAACAACGGTATTAGCAAAACCTGAGCTGGCATTGCTACACTTGCTATCATAACATTATACAAGCTCTCTTTCATGGGAAAGCGCAAATGACTAAAACTAAAAGCTGCAAAAATAGATAATATGATGATTAAGATCACTGATGATGTAGTTACAATTATACTATTCAAAAACATTCTTGGGAAAGAAACTTTTAATCTTTCTTCAGCATAAAAAAAAGCATCATAATAATTTTGTAGAGAAAATTCATAGGGTATTAAAAAATACCTTGCGCTATAAATTGTGTCAGGTGAACGAATAGATAGCGACAAAGTATAAAGCAATGGAAAAATTATAATTATCATAAAAAATAAAATGACAATTCTGGTTAAAATATAAAAGACAGGACTTCTTTTAAAGGTTGCTCCATAGTTATTTTTTAATGAATCTTTCATTGTTAGTTTCTCTCAATTCTTTTAGATACAATTATTCTTGCTAACGCTATAGTTAAAATACAAGCAAAAATTACGAATGCAACAGATGCACCAACACCCATTTTATTTGGACCACCTGCAGCAAAAGAATAATAATATAAATAAGAAGCCAATACTTCAGAATAATGAGCTGGTCCTCCCCTTGTTAAAACATATACAATATCAAATGCTCTAAAGGCACCAATCAAATTTAAAATCATATTTAAAATTGTTGTTGGCCATAATAGAGGAATAACAATTGAAAAAATCTTTTGACTCCAGTTAGCGCCATCTATGTCAGATGCTTCCAATAATTCAATATTTAAGCTTTGAAGTCCAGCATAATAAATCACTAGACTATAACCAATCCATTGCCATGTATTTACCATTATTATAAGCCACATTACTAAACTTACTGATGATAACCATGAAAAATCTAAACCTAAAATTGCATTTAGAACACCGTCTTGTTCAAGTATTTTTTTCCAAACTAAACCAATTGATACTGGTGCTAAAACACAAGGAAAAAATATAATTGATCTAATTAAAACAGAAAATCTAAAATTTCCAAAAAAAATAAATATCGAAAGCATTAAAGCTATTCCGGTTTGAATAAATACTGCACCAAAAACTAATAAAAATGTATTTTTTAAAGCTATCCAAAAATATTTATCTTCATATATTTTTACAAAATTATCAAAGCCAACAAATTTTTTAAATAGATTAGTTTCAAAACCACTAAAATCAAAAAAACTTAATGCTAAAGAAGTAAGTCCAGGTAATACATTAAAAACTAAAAAAATAAATAATGCTGGAAGCAAATATAATAAAGTTTTAATTTGAAATGTTTTGTAAATCATTATCGGTCAAAATAAAATAGGGGTTTATATTTTATAAACCCCTACTGATTATAAAAAAATTAACCGCTGTATCCGGTTTCTTTATTCATTTTTTCAATGACTTCATCCACTGTTGTTACACCTAAGAACATTTCCATGATTCCATCATAAAGATGTTTCATTGGCTCAGCTTGAGAGTAGTAAATATTTGTATTTCTACCTTCTGTTGCTAACATTTTGATCCCATCATTAAACAATAGGTTAGGTGACGCAGCAAGTGCAGCCATATCTACTGCGGCAAGGTTTGCAGGAATTTGACCGTAGCCAGCAAATGTCATTGAGGCACTTGGACTATTGGTTAATTTTACAAATTCCATTGCTAAATCTTTATTAGGAGAGTTAGCATTTATGCCCAGGTTAGTTCCCGTAGCTTTATTATAAGTCATAGGAGAATCGCTAGATATTTTCGGGTATGACATCATTGTTATACCAAGGCTATCAGCAGTGTTATATTCTGCTGGAGCAGAAGAAATAAACCAATCTCCATTGCAATAAATACCAACACCTTCTCTATCGATCCACTTACCCCAAGCTTGAACTTGATAGTCCATACTTAGAGAATCAGCTCTCCACACACCATTGTCGTGCATAGTTTTATATGCATTAAGTGCATCCCTAAACATTGGCTGATCCCAAGAAATTTCACCATCATAAGCTTGACCTAAAACATCTGTTGGGTAAGCATCATTTTGTTGATTAACAAAATTTGCGAAACCATCTAAAACACACCAAGATTCAACAGGACCAAACATTAATCCATCAAGACCTTTAGCTTTAGCAGCTTTACCTATAGCTACCCATTCATCAACAGTATATGAATCTCCAAAAGCAGGTAATTCAAAACCTAGATCTTCAATCATAT
>JBJKYR010000013.1:0-12856 GCA_045560945.1 Alphaproteobacteria bacterium
TGAAGTAGTTACCAAATGGTGCTTTAAATGTTTCAGGATTACCTGCAATAATAGCCAATGGTTGACCTTTATCCCAAGCGTGAACATCTAGAGCATTTGAAGATTGTGAACCACGATATTCATCTGGTGTAACTTCTTTAAAGTTTGTTTTAACACCAACATCATTCCACATACGTGCAACTAGTTCAACTTCAACACCACCAATACCTTGAGTTGCATAGTCAATGTTCATTGCAAAAGGAGATCCATTAGGAAGCTCTCTAAAGCCATCACCATCAACATCTTTCAATCCAACTTCATCAAGTAAAGCGTTAGCTCCATCTGGATCATATTGAGTCATATGCATTTTGATTTCATCAGAAACAAAATCAGGTGCAGGTGAAATACCTACAAACTGCTCTACAACACCCATTCCATAGTAAGCAACATCATTGATTTCATTTCTATCAAGTGCAATTGACATTGCTTGACGGAAACGAATATCACCGTATACTTTACGTTTTTCCATATCTGGATGAGTTACGTTAAAGCTAAATAGTGCAGCACCACAACCTGGATTAATTTGAAGATTATATTCACCTGAGTCAGCACCATCTAATAATTGAGGCGCAGATTCAAGTTGAACAGATTGAGATTTATAATCAACTTCACCATTAACTAGTTTTAACAATCTAATCTCGTTTTCATTGATGTATCTTTCATTTTGATAATCAATGTATGGTAATTGATTTCCAGCAGTATCAACTTGATGGAAATATGGATTAGCTGCGTACACTCTTCCCTCAGTAGTATCTTCAATAGTCATATAAGCTTCTAATGAAGGATAAGCTGCGTACTCTAAGCCACCAACTAGATCAGGGTTTCTCAACATAGGAGTTGGAGTATCAGTCCAACCTGAGTTACCATAATAAGCAGCAAGAGCATCCCAACCATCTGCAAAACCTAAAGCTTGTGCATTTGCATCAGCATTAGAGTCTATTTCAGGATGAAATTGTTCTAAGAAATGTGCAGGCATAAAAAATTGATTGTATGACCATGCAATAGTTGCTGTTAAACCTGGGAAAGGTGATGGTAAGTTAAATCTTGCTGTTACATCATCAATAACATCAACAGTCATTGGTTCACCACCAACAAGAAGATAAGGATATGGTTTTTCTCTAATGTTAGTATTCATCATTAGATCTTCATACCAAAATTCTACATCTCTAGCAGTAAATGGTTCTCCGTTAGACCACTTGTGTCCTTTTCTCAGTGTAAAAGTTAAAGTTGTGAAATCATCATTCCACTCAAAACTTTTAGCAACATTTGGTACAATAGTTGTTAAGTCATCAGCAAATCTTAATAAGTTTACGTGACGAGTTGATAACATATCTGAAGTACCTGCTTCAGTTGCATTTGATAAGAAATTAATTGTACCACCGTAGCTTCCAATTGAATCATAAGGTCTAACAACTAGCGGCTCTTCAGGAAGTCTATCTCCAACTGAAGGTAAAGCTTTATTACCCTGAATACTTGCATTAATACTTGCAATATTTGGGTTTTCATTAAATTGCATTTCGCAACCTGCTAATTGTTCAAACTCATCTAATTCGTACTGTTGTGTATATTGTCCAGCATCAACACCATTTGGATTGCTTTGAGTTGAACCGTTACCAGCGCAAGCACCAGCAAAAGAATAACTACTCCATGATATTGAAGCGAAAGAAAATACAACAGCTAAAATTAATTTTTTAAACATATTATTTCTCCTCTTTAAATTTAAAGTAATGATGAAGTCATTACATATATAGGCTTAAAATACAAAAAAAATTTGACATATTTATTACATTTATTTTATAAAAATTTGAATTTACAATTAAAGCCAAATTGGGTTTGTCCATGCAAATTCCCCAGAATCATTAGCAATACTGACCCTAAACCACTCTGAAGGATACTTTTTTAGGTTAAATTCAACCTCTGTAATATTTTTTCCATTCTGGCTCATGGATTTAGCTCCTTGACCAACAATACAAACTTGGTTTGAAGGGGAACATTGGATGTTGACTTCATGATTATTAATCTCAAACTCAAAAATTTCAACTCCAGTAGAAGAATAATATTGTCCATTTTTTAAAGCATTTAAAATAGAGCTTTCTGATAACTTATCTGCAGCAACCATCACCCATCCAGCTCCAGCATCTTGCATTTTAAAATGAGAGTCATCAGTGGCAGTTAAAAATATTCTTTTATTTTCTTGCAATAAAAAATCTGCTGCCGCAGTACCAAAACCACGTTGAGCTTCAATATGGCATGAGTGATTATAAATTTCAATACCATGTGCATGACTTAAAGACAGACATTCATCAAATGTTAGAGAATACCATTCTGGATGAGCAATTGTAACAAACGCACCTGCCTCAATTGCTCGTTGAACTAAACGAGGTGCTGTTTCTTTTTCATCAGCACATTTAAAATCTAATGGCAAACCATTTGCAACAATATGCCAAAGTCCATCTTTAATATATTTTTTACCTAGACAATGAAGTTCTGCTGATGGAATAGTTATAAAGTCTTTTTGATTTAGATGTTTTGTTTCTAATACTGTTGCAGCTGCAAAGTTTGCATCTTTCCATAAATGATCTGAAAGGCATGTAAAATCATAACCTGTTTCCTTATACCAATTAACAACTTCTTGTGGATTTAAAGCTCCATCTGAGTGATTTGAGTGTCCATGCAAATTACCTTTAAAGTACTTATGTTTATTTGTTGAAGGTAATAAATGCATAAATATTATTAGACTAAATTTATTTATTTTTAATCAAAATAAAATCTATATAATTTCATGCATGTTAACAACAGTTATTGGAGCTTACCCTAAGCCAAATTATTTAAAAATTACTGATTGGTTTAATGCATCAGGAGGAACAGACACTCAATTTCCTACTAAGTTTTATAATAATGAGATTAAACAAATGGGTAATGAAGCTAAAGAATTGTTTATTCGTGCGACTAAAGAAATAATTCATGATCAAGAAGAGTGCGGCATAGATATAATAACAGATGGTGAAGTTCGTAGAGAAAATTATATTCATTATCACTGTAGACATTTAGAAGGTATAGATTTTAATAATCTTACTGAGAAGGTTGCAAGAACAGGGAATTATAAATGTTGGCTACCAACAATAACAAACAAAATATCAGCAGCAGATCCTTTCTTAGTAGATGAATGGAAAAGTAATCAGGCATTAACAGATAAACCATTAAAAATTACAATTCCTGGGCCTATGACAATTACGGATACTATTGCTAATACTTATTACAAATCAGATGAAGAAATGGGTAATGATTTAGCAATTGCTATTAATACAGAGATTAAACGGTTGGTAGATGCAGGTTGTAAATATATTCAAGTTGATGAACCCTTATTTGCAAGAAAACCTGAAAATGCTCTAGCCTTTGGAATACAGAATTTAGAAAAATGTTTCGAGGGAATAAATCAAAATGATGTAGAAAAAATTACACATATTTGCTGCGGATACCCAAATAAAATTGATGCAGTTGATTATCCTAAAGCACCTTTAAATTCATATAAAAAAATCGCTATGCAACTTGATAATTCAATAATTGATAGTGTATCTATTGAAGATGCGCACCGCTATAATGATTTAACATTACTTAAAGATTATAAACAGACTAAAATAATTTTTGGACTTATCAAGATAGCTAGTTCTAGAATTGAAACTGTTGAAGAAATTGAAGTAAGAATAGTTGAGGCCCTTAAAAATATATCTAAAGATCAACTAATTGCTGCACCTGATTGTGGCCTTGGACATTTAAGTAGAGATTTAGCAATAAAAAAACTAAAAATAATGTCTCAAGCTGTTAAAAAGTTTAATTAATAACAATGATTGATTAATTGGGAAAAGGACAAAGTTATTACATGGTTAAACCAAATGCAATTCTAGAAATAAATTTAACAAATCTTGAATACAATTATAAAAAACTTTCCGAAATAGCTAATAATTCTGCTTGTGCAGCGGTAATTAAAGCAGATGCATATGGTGCTGGTGTTTTAAAAATATTTGAAACTTTATATAAAAACAATTGCAGACATTTTTTTGTCGCGACTACTGAAGAAGCTTTGGAAATTAGAAAAAAGAAATCAAAAGGTAGTGTGTATGTTTTAAATGGATTGGAAAATAATAAATTACAAATATTTTATAATAACAATATCATTCCTATTATTAATGATAAAAATGAATTTAATATTATATCAAAAAATTTTAATAAATTTAAAAAATTTAAATATGGAATACATGTTGATACAGGTATCAACAGGCTAGGAATAAATTATCATGAATTCTTCAAATTAAATTTCACTGATAAAAAATTTAGTATTTTAATTAGTCATTTGTCAAGTTCAGATGAAGATAAAAATACTTATAATAATTTACAAAATAATAAATTTAAGAAAATATTTAATCTTAATATTAATACTGAATACAAAAGTTTATCAAATTCTATGGCATTAAATTTAGGAAAGAATTTCCATCATGATCTAGTTAGATCGGGTATTGCTTTATATGGTGGCCACCTAAATACAAAGATGAAAAAAATCATCAAACCAGTTGTTACCTTAAAGAGTAAAATTTTACAGATTAAAGAAATTAATAAAAATGAATTTATTGGATATAACCAGACTTTTAAAACCAAAAAAAAAATTACAGTGGCAATTATAGGCATTGGGTATGCTGATGGCATTTCAAGAATATTAAGTAATAAGGGAAAAGTGTATCTAAAAAATCAAAGTTTTAAAATTTTAGGCCGTATATCCATGGACTCTATCACCATTGATATTTCGCGAAAAAGTAATTTGCTAAAAGTTGGAGATTATATGGAATTAATTAATCATGCCCACGGAATAGATAAAATGGCAAAACAATGTAATACAATTTCTCATGAAATTCTAACTTCGATATCTAAGAGAGTTAAGAGAGTTTATATTTAAAATTAATCATAGGCAATTACACTAATAATTTCAAACATGATCGAGGCAGCAACCATGGATGTGATATTATTTTTTTGATCTTTAGTAGGCATTAAACATACAACATCTCCACCTATAACATTTTTATTTTTTACTGATTGAATTAATGCTTTTGCTTCATCAATTGTAAAACCAGTAAAACTTGGCTCAATATTTGAGACAGCAGGAGCCACTGCAGAATCTAAAGAGTCTAAATCAAAAGTAATGTAAACTGGATTATCACCAATTTTATCAAGAGTTTCATCTATGACATCTTTAATACCTCTCTTTTTAAACTCTTGCATAGTAACGACATTGTAACCAAGATCATAACTTGGTTGAAGCCAATCCAGTGTACGTGGATTACCTCTCATCCCAATTTGCATACTATTTTTTGGATTAACAATACCTTGATCAACGAGATAAGCACCCCAATGTGCAGCGCTTTTTTTTGCTCCCATAAAGTGATCTAGTTGACTAAAAGTATCTGTATGGGCATCAATATGAAGAAAGGATATTTTTTCTCCTTTTGTCATTTCTAAATTATTTGATCCCAATCCTTGTAAAATACCACCTGTAATTGAATGATCACCACCGATAGATACAACTGGTTTTTTTTCTTTTGCTATGTTTGTATAAAAATTTGTAATATCCTCAATACATCGCTCATTATTATTTGCATGTGGAAGAGCGACATCACCTAAATCAAATATTTTTTTTTCTTTCCAAGGATTAATATTAAAATCTAAATGAACTCTTCTTAGACCAGCTGATACATTCCTTACAGCTCTTGGTCCTAAATGCTGATCTCTTTCAGTAGTGCCATTACCAGTACTATGAGGAACACCAACTAATGCTATATCACAATTTGATATGTCTTTTCTATTTTCACATCGAAACAATGTTGGGATTCCCCACCAATACATTGTTTCCATCATCAACTCATCATTGGAGTTACTCATTTTGAATAGATTAATTTATTGCTTTGCTTGGATCAACAAAATTATAACCTAAATCTTCTGCAACTGCCTTATAAGTTACATTACCTCGGCAAATATTTAGGCCGGCAAGGAAATTTGCATCACTACTCAAAGCATCTCTATAACCACTTTGTGCCAGTTTCAAAACAAATGGTAAAGTTGCACCATTTAAAGCTATAGTAGAAGTCATAGGAACACCACCTGGCATATTAGCAACACAGTAATGAACAACATCATCAATTACATACGTTGGATTTGCATGAGTCGTTGGTTTACTTGTTTCTACGCAACCACCTTGATCTATAGCAACATCGACGATTACTGATCCTCTTTTCATACTTGTAATCATTTCCCTTGTTATTAATTTTGGAGCATTAGCGCCTGGAATTAAGACACCTCCAATTAATAAATCTGTTTCGACAACATAATCTTTTAAATTTATATGATCAGAGACTAAAGGAATAATTCTATCACCAAACTTCATTTTAAGTTCTTCAAGGCGAGCTTCCGATTTATCAACAATATGAACTTTTGCTTCCATTCCTGTTGCAATCGCTGCAGCATTTTCACCTACAACTCCACCACCTAAAATTAGTACATTTCCTGGATTAACCTCTGGAGCCCCTCCAATTAATAATCCTCTGCCACCTTGAGGTTTTTCCAAGCAATGTGCTCCAGCTTGAACAGACATTCTTCCTGCTACAGCACTCATTGGAGCTAATAAAGGTAATCTATTATTTTCATCAGTTACAGTTTCATAGGCAATACAAATGGATTTTGAGTCAATTAAACCTTTTGTTAATTCTGGAGCTGCAGATAAATGCAAGTAAGTGAATAAGATTTGATTTTCTCTCAACATATTAACCTCTTCAGATTGAGGTTCTTTAACTTTTACAATCATATCAGAGTCATTAAAAACATCAGCAGCTGTTGAAGCTATTTTAGCTCCAGCTTTTTCATAATCACTATTTTCAAAGCCCGCACCAAAACCAGCGTTATTCTCAACTAAAACATCATGTCCATGATTAGTTAATTCTTGAACACTTAAAGGAGTAAGACCGACTCTAGATTCTTGTGCTTTAATTTCAGATGGAACACCAACTTTCACTATTGGTCCTTGAAATAATTAGTAATACCTTTTCGAAGTTTCTCAATCATTTCATCTATATGTTTTTTCTCTGAGATAAAAGGTGGCGCCACTATTAAACAATCGCCTGTTGCCTTAAGACTGAGTCCGGCAGCAAATAATGATTTAAAACATGCATAACCAGCTTTACCAAGTCTCTCATCCATACGAAGATCAATTCCACCCATCATACCATAACCTCTGATATCAGTTACACCATCAATATCTTTAAGTGTAAATAGCCCATCTAAGAAGTAAGGAGACATTTCTTTTGAGCGATTAATTAAATCTTCTTTTTCAATAATATCTTGCATAGCTAAACCAGCTGCTACTGAACATGGGATTCCAGAATAAGTATAACCATGAAAAAATTCAATGGCTCCTTTTGGGGCTGCATCAACCATAGTATCATAAATATGTTCTCTAGAAGCTACTGCGCCAAGAGGAACTACACCATTAGTAACTGCTTTAGCCATTGTTAAAATATCTGGAGTAACTCCAAATGCTTGTGCTCCAAATGCTTCGCCCATTCTTCCCCAACCTGTAATAACTTCATCAAAAATTAAAAGGATACCATGCTTATCACAAATCTTTCTTAATTTTTGCAAATATCCTTTTGGAGGAACTAGAGTTCCAGTTGAACCAGCCACTGGCTCAACTATACAAGCTGCAATATTTTCACCACCTATATGTCCAGCAATACGTTCTAAATCATCTGCAAGATATTCACCTGTCTCAGGCTCCCCTTTTACAAATTTATTTTCAGGAAGATGTGTATGTCTTAAGTGATGTGTGTTAGGCATTAAAATACTAGAGAATGTTTTTCTATTTGCTACCATACCACCAACAGAAATTCCGCCAATATTCATTCCATGATATCCTCTTTCACGTCCAACAATATGATGACGATGACCTTCACCTTTTGCTTTAAAATAAGCAATGGCAGTTTTGATTGCAGTATCAACTGCGGATGAACCACACATAGTAAAAAATATTTTATTTAAATCTTCTGGAGTGTGTTTAGAAATTTTTCTGGCTAATTCAAATGAACCATTATATCCCTGTTGAAAAGGTTGAACATAATCTAATTGTTCAAGCTGCTTGTAAACTGCGTCTCTAATTTCTTTTCTTCCATGTCCTGCAGGACTACAAAACAACCCAGAGCTAGCATCGATTAGTTGATTGCCATGATGATCAGTATAATACACACCTTCAGCCTTAACCATTAGTCTTGGGTTTTCTTTAAAATCATGATTGGATGTGAAAGGCATCCAATGTTCTTCAAGTGAATTTGGTAATTCGTTTCTATTTTCTAAATCCATAATTATCCCTAAATAAGCAAATTTTAATAAGCCTTACATCATAGAAATAGCTAATCCAAGAAGAATTCTTGGTGTTTTTCTTAATTTCATAGGAAAATTTAACACCCTAGTATAGAAGAAAAAAATTCATTTATGCTACAATCAAAAGAAGCTCAAATTCCTAATAATTTAATATCATTGGCTAAAAAAACGCCTAATCTTTCAGCAGGAATCATTTGTGCTAATCATGACTCCTCAATGGAATCAGCTAAAAAATCAGTTGAGTTAAATCTTATAAACCCAATTTTTATTGGAAACAAACAAGAGATCAATGAAAAGGCTGAAAAAATTAAATGGGATATAAATGCTTATGAAATAATTAATTCTTCTAATGATGTAGAGGCTGCAATTATTGGTGCTGAACTTGGAAGAGATAATAAAATAAAAGTAATGATTAAAGGAAATCTTCATACAGATGTTTTAATGAGAACGTACTTAAAAAAAGAATTTGGTCTTCTTGAAGGAAAAAGATTAAGTCATATTTGGCACATGACAATTTTAAAAGATGATAAACCCCTTTTTATAACTGATGGAGCTTTAAATGTTGCGCCTCGTATTGATGTCAAAATGCATATACTTAAAAATGTTATTGAATTTGCAAATCAAATCGACATTTTAAAACCAAGAGTAGCTATCTTATCAGGCACAGAAGATCCAATTGAAAGTATGCCAAGTTCTATAGAGGCAAAAGAGTTAATGGAACGTGCACAAAAAGAAAATATTAATGCCTATATTCATGGACCTTTAGCTTTTGATAATGCTATTTCTCCAGAAGCTGCTGCAATCAAAAATATTTCTAATGAAGTCGCTGGAAAAGCTGATATTCTTTTGGTTCCAAATTTAGAAACAGGAAACGCTTTATCAAAAATAATGGTTTACTTTATGGGAGCCTGTGCTGCTGGTTTTATTGTAGGAGGTAAAGTTCCTGTTGTTGTAACAAGTAGAGCAGATAGTTCTGCATCACGAATAGCATCTATCGCAGCTTCCGTTATATCCGCGAAATAGTGAAAAAAAACATATTAATTAGTGTTGCTTTATTAGCAATTGGAGCTACTCTATTTGGTTCCTTCATGGGAGCTGGAGTAAAATTTCTATCCGATGATCTTCATCCTATTATTATTTGTTTTTACCGATGTTTGATGGGATTAATTATTATTACTCCCTTCATTGCAAAAAATAATTTTCAAGCTCTTCAAACAGATAATATGCGTTTGCAAATTTTTAGAGCTTTAATAAATATTATTTCAATGATCTGCTGGTTTAGTGCCATAGGAATGATGCATTTTGAAAAAGCAACTGCTCTTGGATTTACTACGCCTCTGTTTACTACTGTTCTTGCAGTATTAATTCTTGGAGAAGTAATTCGTTTTCACCGTACAGCCGCCCTTTTACTAGGTTTTATAGGGATTTTAATAATTATAAGGCCAGGATATATGCCATTTGAATTTGGAACTATCTTGATGTTGGTTGCATCTTTAAGCTTTTCTTTTGTACTTATATTCGTAAAAAAATTATCAGCAACTGACTCAAGTCTAACAATTATTTTTTATCATCTTTTATATATGACACCTGCATTTTTTATTTTATCACTTTTTTATTGGGAAAATATAAGTTTTAACCAATTGATAATTTTTAGCTTGATGGGTGTGTCAGGATTATTATCACATTGGTGCCTAGCACAGGCGTTTAAAATGTCTGATACAACTTTTGTTATGCCTTTGCAATTTACAAAACTTATTTGGGCTTCATTAATAGGTTTATTTATTTTTTCTGAAGAACCAGATATATGGACATGGGTTGGAGGTGTGATTATCTTTATTTCTGTAGTCTACATTACTTACCGCGAAGCATTTAAGAAAAAAGGAACATCAAAACCTATTCAAGTTGATAGAGCAACAATAAACTAATTATTTAGCAGTCCACCCGCCATCAATTACAAGAGAAGATCCTGTTATCATTTATGTTATAAAAAGAGTGCCTGAATTAATTGCTGCACTTCCTGAAACATCCAAAAATAATGCTGAAGCAGCATGGCGAGATTACGGAGAAGTTATTCTGTGTGATACGAATAAAGAGTTATGTGAGATTAGTGATCAATATGCACCTGAACATTTAGAAGTACAAGCAGAAAACTTAGATTGGTGGCTTGAAAAATTAAAAAATTATGGATCGTTATTTTTAGGCGAAGAAACAACCGTTGCTTACGGAGATAAATGCTCAGGCACTAATCATATCCTTCCAACAAAAGGAGCGGCAAAATATACGGGTGGTTTATTTGTTGGTAAATTTATTAAAACAGTTACATTCCAACGTATGACAAAAGAATCAAATAAAGAAGTTGGTGCTGCTGCTAGAATTTCTCGATTAGAAGGAATGGAGGCACATGCTAGAACAGGTGATGCTCGTTTACGAAAATATGGATTCCAAAACTAAATTATTTTTCTTCTAGTTCCCCTTTTTGACGCATTTCTTTCCTGATATTAGTTGCTGAAATTTTATGTATTTCTGATCCTAAATCATGTTCAGTGAATGTGTAGCCTACTCCTCTGCCATAAGATATATCAATAATGTTAGGCACCTTAATCACTACATATTCTCGACCTTCTTCATACCCATGAGGCTTTAATCCTTCAATTATATTTTTTTTTACTTCTTCAAATTGGAATGGATTATCTGATTGGCCTTCTACACCAGCATCTGCTCCACCTACATCACGGTACATAATGCAAACTTGTCCAGTTTTTTTCAATGCTCTTTTAAATAATTCTGTATGACCATCATGCCAAGGCTGCCAACGACCAAGCATTTCTACAGTAGGTTTTTTCCAATCAAACATTTTTAATTGTGTTAGCTAATAATTTTATTTCATCATCAGTTAAAAAACTCGTTACGTGCTGGTTAGCATTTTTTGGCTCTTCAAACATTTTTGTTGTATCATCAAATTTCTTACTCTTCGAAAGAGATTGTGCATCAAATGGAAGATTATTAATTTCATTAAGTTGATTTAATTTTTCAGTTACTACACGTCCTTCTTTAATAGTATCTATCCAAATAAGATAATCAGCATCAAATGCTTTTCTCGCTTTCTCAGTAGGTGCTACAAAGTCACACACAACCCATCTTCCATTTTTTTTTTCAAAATCTGCAAATGTCTTCATTCTATTAGCTTGCCTCATTCTGCCTTCAATTTCAAAATCCCAATCATTGGCGTATTTACGGACAAAATCAGCATTATACCAAGCACAGTTATCCAAATGCTTTACAAGCCTTTCAGATAACCACGTTTTTCCAGATCCAGGTAAACCACATACCAATATTTTCATAATTATAATGTTCTTAAATATTTATTTTTTTAACGCAATAAATGTTTCATTTTATTAAAATTTCTTTAAGAACTTATGGAAACATACAAAAACTAACATAAATAATTATTTAATTTGAGGAAACATAGGGAATGATCTTAACTAATCCTTTTGCGGAATTATCAGTAAGTGTGCCATCAATTTTAATGCAATTATTCGTTATAGCCATGATTTCCCTAGTTATAATTGGTACAGTTATGGATATAATCCATAAAAAAAATGTAAAATATTTTTTTCAGAATGCAAAAAAAGCTAAATTACAAGCAAAAAGAGAGGTTAGTCCTGGAGAAAAAACTTCTATAATTATCAAAACTGTTAGCCATGATATTTTAACAACCTCAGAGTTAGGGGCAGGTAAAAGAAGAGTTGCTCATTTATTAGGTATGTACGGAACAATTATTTTTTGGATCTCTTCTGTTATCATGATCTTTTGTTATTCTTCAACAAATATTAGCACCCCCAACTTATTGGCCTATCTTATGGCACTTAGGAGCTTTAATGACCTGTCTTGGAGGTTATTGGTTTTGGTTTTTTAAGAGTAGATGTTTCTGCAGAAGCTTTCCCTTGGTACCGCATCATTCAAGCTGACTTATTTGTATTAGCACTTATTATTACTTCAACTTTAGCTCTTTTATGGTCCTTTTTACAATTTTCAAATATTAATACTTGGGATACTGTATTTTTAGCTTTGTTTAGTTATCTAACCTAGTTTTATTTGGAGGAGTATATTGGTCAAAATTTGCGCACATGTTTTACAAACCTGGTGCTGCAATACAAAAAAATTTAGCAGAAGCTGATGGTTCAAGAGATAACCTTCCTTTGCCAGCAGATAAACCTAAACAATTTGGTTTAGGCATTAAAAGAGAATCACCAAAACATTATTAAAAATATTATGAAAAAAATTATTAAAAAAAGGAAAAAATAAAATGTCAACTTTTGTATATATGACTAAATGTGATGGATGTGGACACTGCGTTGATATTTGTCCCTCCGATATAATGCACATTGATAAAACAACTCGT
>JBJKYR010000014.1:0-12846 GCA_045560945.1 Alphaproteobacteria bacterium
TTGGTTTAAGGGGTTTACTTTCGCTAGATATGTTGTTGAGCCTGAAGCAATAGCAGCTATGATTAGTATGAAATACAGTTTTGATGACCTTTCAGCAAACTCTAATCATGAATTATGGATTGATAAACTTGACAATAATCCAGCCGCTTCTGCATTATTTGCAAATATAAATGCTGGAGTACCTGATTATCCAGTAAGTCCATATGTAAGTTTGTTGACTGAAAGTATAGGAAATTCAATAAAAGAATATTTAAGTGAGGGCGGAAAAGCAAAATCAGTTTTAAAGCAAATGGAAAAAGATTATACTAAATTGGCAAAAGAATTAGAATATAGATAAATTAATTGTATTATTAAAATTTATGTAAATGTTCTAAACTTCTTTTTGCATACTCAATTGCACTAAGACCAAGAGTTGGATCAATGTCTTGCTCAATTGTTGCAAATCCATCATAATTAATTTTATATAAGTTTTCATATACTTTTTTAAAATCTATCATCCCACTACCTAATGGAGAAAAAACTCCATTTGATACCGCAGTGTCAAAATCAATATTTTTATCATGAACATTGTTTAGAATATCTAATTTAATATCTTTAAAATGCATGTGTTTTACAAGTGAGTTATATTTTAAAATAGCTTGATACGGATCAATACCACTGTATGTTAAGTGAGCAGTATCTAAACACAAGCTCAGAGAATCATTATTTATATCATTAAGCAATCTGTCAATTTCATCTTCATACTCAATATAAGTCCCTGCATGAGGATGAAGCACAGGAATTAAATTATATTCTTCTTTTACAATTAAACAAATTTCACTTAAAAAACTTACTAATGCTTTATATTCGTCATAAGGGAGATCTGCTGAAATTTCTCTTTTGCCTGATGTTTTCATTCTTTCTTTAGAAATATGATCTATTATTACAAACACTTTCCCATTTAGTTTTTTTAGAAATGAGCATGTAGAAATTATTTTTGATTTAATGATGGAATGTTTATTAGATTGATGCAAATGATCAAAAATAAAGCCACCCACTACATTTAAATCAAAATCATTTAAGAAATTTTGAGTTTCTTGAAAGTCTTTTGGTAAAAAGCCATATGGCCCAATTTCACAATAACTATATCCAGCTTCAGCAATTTGTTTAAAAACATTTTTCCAATCAGGATTATTAATATCATCAGCATAATCCACACCCCATGAACAAGGAGCATTAGCGATATTAATTGTCATATTAAATTTACTTTTATGGGTTTTGATTTTTTTGCAGATTCGGTTAAAGCTTGAGCAATTGCTAAAGAATTCCTACCATCTAATAATCCGGGGTATGGTTTTATATTTTTAATAATACAATTTATGAAATAATCTATAGCTCTTACATATGATTCCTTATATCTCTCTATAAAAGAAAGAGGGTAATTATCAAAAACCTCACTCTTGGAATTAATTTCCTGAACACTTGTTTTTTTAATATTAGTCAAATTTAAATTGCCCTTTTTACAATAAACCTCAATTCTTTGATCAAATCCTCCGGTTTGTCTTCTAGAATTGCTTAATTGACATAAAATACCTTTTTTACTTTTTAAAATCATTGAGACTGTATCGTAATCAGGTACTTTTTTAACTTTTCTATCAATCATGACAGTGCCTTGAGCATAAACTTTATCAATCTCATCATTAAGAAGCCATCGTAAAATATCTAAATCATGAATTGTCATATCTTTAAAAATTCCACCAGAAACTTTTAAATAAGAAATTGGAGGAAGACCTGAGTCTCTGCTAGAGATATTTATCTGCTCGATATCTCCATATTTTTTTAATGTTAATCTTTTTTTTAATTCAAGATGACTAAGATCAAAACGTCTATGAAAACCAATTTGAATTTTATTTTTATGATTTGATAGTCTCTTAAGGCAAGAATCAACAGTTTTCAAATTTAAATGAATAGGCTTTTCACAATAAACATCTTTGTTATATTGCCTTGCTAAATCTAAGTACTTAACATGTGTTGGAGTGCTGCTTGCGATTACAATTGCATTTATGTTTGGATCAGTAAATATATCCAGATCTTTACTACAAGCATAAGTGTTATATTTTTTTGCTAAACTTTTAGAAAATTTATTATTAATATCATAAATTTTTATTAATTCTGCTTTAGGATTATTAAATATATTTTCACAATGAATTTTAGCAATTCGGCCAGCACCCAAAATACCAAAATTAACTGTCATCTTAACCTTACAATTTTATCCATTTTGAATTTTTATTCGAAGATTCTTTTGCTGCAAACATAAACTTCATTCCTTTAACACCGTCTTCTATGCTAGGAAATGTATAATTAGTTTTTTTAGAAGAAGTTATTGCATCAGCAAACTCTGTATAAATATTTGCAAATGCTTCAAAAAATCCTTCAGGATGGCCCGCAGCTAATCTTGAAGACTCTAATGAAAAATCTGAGACACTGCCGCTAGCTCGTGTAATAATTCTTGATGATTTATTTAAGGGGCTAAATTTTAAATGATTAGGATCATCCTGAAACCATTCAACTGCACCTTTAGTACCAAAAACTCTAATTTTTAATCCATTTTCTCCTCCAGTTGCCGTTGAGGAAACCCAAATTGATGCTCTTGATTTATTTTTTAATCTTAAAGTTATAAAAGCATTATCATCTATTGATAACTCAGGTGATAATGAATTAATTTCTGCACTAACCTCTTTAGCATCAAGTCCTGTTACATATCTCAATAAATGATAAGAATGGGTTCCAATTTCTGCCATTATCATTGAAGGACCACATATTTTTTTATCCAAGCGCCATTTTAGAATTGATGCCTCATCCTTTTTTTTAATGCCAACCGTATATCCTTGAGGATACTCAACATTAACTAATAAAATATTTCCAATTCTGCCAGTCTTTATGATTTCTTTAGCTTCTCTTAACATTGGATATGCTGAATAATTATGAGTCAAAGCAAAAACAATTTTATTTTTTTTAACTAATTTTTCTAATTTTTCAGCATCTTGAAGAGTTGCAGTTAGGGGTTTATCACATATTACGTTAACTTTATTTTCTATAAATGGTTTTGCAATTTTATAATGATCACCAGACGGAGTCATTATACCCAATGCCTCAATCCCATCAGGTCTATTAAATTCTTTTTTTGCCATAGATTGATAATCAGAATAACATCGAGAAGCGTCGAGTCCTAAAGCCATTCCAAATTCTTTTGATTTATTAATATCACGAGAAAAGACTCCCGCAACAAATTCAAAACGATTATCAAATCTTGCAGCTAATCTATGAGTGTAACCTATAAAAGAATTGGGCCCTCCACCTACAAAACCTATACGAATTTTTTTATTTTTTGGCAAAACATCATTTCTCATTAAGTTTAATTTTCCAAAAACTAATTTTTCTTTTTTTGCCATTTTAATTGATTAAATTTTTAAATATAATTATGCAACTTGGTTTTTTGATATATTATCTATTTGTAATGAAAATTCCTCATTACTCCAGTTTTCTTTTAAAGCCTTAATAAATAATGTTTGCTGAGTTTCAGGGATTTTACTACTAGGAGGATCAAAATCAAGATTTGTTGGCCAAGCATATCCTTCTGCACACGCATATATTGAAGCTAATATGTCATATTCATTCATTTCTTTATTTTTAATAATTTTAGATAATTGAGGATAAAGTTTTTTTACCATTTCTTTTCTATTAATAGTCTCCATTGTTCTTCCAAATGGAGAAGATACTTGAAGTAAATTAACCATACGTTCTATGTTGTCAGTTTTATTTGTTCCAGCAGCATGAAAAAGTGCTGGACTAAAAAAAATTGTATCACCTTTTTGTAAAGGTAATTGAATATAATTTTCTTCAAAACATTGAATAAATTCTTTATTCTTCCACGCAAACCACCCTTTGTCATATAATTGTGAATAGGGAAGAATTTTTGTTGGACCACTTTCAATTGGTATATCAACATGAGCAATAGCGCCCTGTAAAGTTAGAAAATTTGAAACACTGTGAGCATGTGCTGGAAAATTTCTAAGAGCCTCTGATGATTGAAATCCAAGATGATAATCTCTATGAGGTCTTTGCGCTTCACCTCCAGGATGAACCAAATTAACTTGCGCTGACATTTGATATGATGGACCTAAGTATGATTCACAAACTGAAGAAATAATTTCATTACCAAAATATTTGGCAAACACAAACGAATCTTTTTCACACAGTTTTTGAAGAGAATTCCAAATGCGATCATTTGCACCTGGTTTTGCATAATGATCAGACCCACCTATATTTTTTTCTTTTTCTTCTAAAATAATATTTTCATATATTTTTGTAGCTAAATCGATTGAAGAACAATCACTATATGTATTTTTTAAAACAAGCGCGCCTGAAGCTTTACTTAAAACGTAAGCCCATTCTGACATAAGAGATAATCTCTGATCTTTATCATGAAGGTTATCTCTCAATACCTCCATGTTATAAACTGGAACATTATTTATTATTTCTTCAGCGCAATTTAGTAAATTAGAATTAATTTCTTGTTTTATTAACTTTTCAAATTCTTTAATATCACAGTTTTCACTAGAATAAAATGATTCAAAATTATTCATATTTTTTTAATTTTTATATAAGTATAAAAAATTTATTCTGTCAAAATATATTTTGCTAATTAAACTACTATACCGCCATCAACCACGTAGTTTTGAGCTGAAATACCAGAACTTTGATCTGAAGAAAAAAATAACACTAGTTTTGCAACATCGTTAGGAAGAAGCATTCTTTTAATACATTGTCTTTCCAATTGTTCTTTTTTAATCTTATTAGTTAGCCAAAGTTTTTTTTGACGCTCAGTAATAATCCATCCTGGCACAACACAATTTACTCTTATATTAAATTCTCCTAGATCTCTTGCAATAGTTCTAGTCAATCCCATTATTGCTGATTTCGCAGTTGTATATCCTGGCATGTTTCCTTGACCCATCATCCATGAAAAACTACCAATATTCACTATCTTTCCATCACCTAATTTTTTCATATCTTTATATACTGACTGTATAGCGAAAAAATAATGCTTTAAATTAACATTCATTCTATCATCCCAAAATTCTTCAGTAACACTTTCAAGTGAATGCCTTTCATCATTTGCAGCATTATTAATTAAAACTGAAATAAGTCCTAATTCTTTTTTAATTTCGCTTATACTCTTTTTTAATTTTTTAATATTTGTTAAATCACATAGCTTAAAAACAGGTACATTTTTAGAATTTATATACTTTTTAACTAGTTTATTGCCTTTCTTTTCATCCTTATCTAAAAAAGCCACTTTTGAACCTTGTTGAAGAAAATTTTCTACAATTGACTCCCCTATTCCAGATGCTCCTCCAGTTATTATTACTACTTTATCTTTTATTGAAGGGTAATTTGCAATTTCATTCATAAAATTATAATTGTATTAATTATTGTTTAATTTAATAATTATCACAATGTTTAATATAATCAAATTAAATGCTAAAGACAACATTGCTGTAGCGCCAATGAATATTCCATTGGGCTCTAAGATAAACTCCGATTTAAATGCAGAAAATGAAATTCCATTTGGTCATAAGATAAGCCTTAATAATATTAAGAAGGGTGAATTAATTTATAAATATGGTCAAATCATAGGTATTGCAATTGATGAAATAAAAAAAGGATCACATGTGCATTCCCATAATATTATATTTCACGAATTTGAGCGAAATTATAAATTTAAAAAACAAGCTAGAATAAAAGAAATTAAAAAAGATAAATATTTTTATGGTTTTAAAAGATCAAACGGTGCCGTTGGAACAAGAAATTATATTGGACTGATAAGTACTGTTAATTGTTCTGCTACAGTAGTAAAAAAAATAGCTGATAAAATCAATTTTTATTTGAAAGAAAATAATTTTAAAAATATTGATGGTGCAGTTTGTTTAAAACATTCCTCTGGATGTGGAATGAATACTTCAGGAAAAGGAATGGAGGTGTTTAATAGAACTATAGAAGGTTTTAAATCTCACCAAAATTTTGGTAAAGTTTTTGTTGTTGGTCTTGGGTGTGAATGTGCACAAATCTCTTTGTATAATAATAAAAATACAAATCTTGATATTGAATATCTAAATATTCAAGATGAAGGGGGAACAAATCAAATTATTAATAAAATTTATAATAAAGTAATTAAAGAACTCCCTAATGTTAATTCTATAGAAAGAACTAAATCTGAATTATCTGAGCTTACATTAGCTTTACAATGTGGAGGTTCTGACGCATATTCAGGAATAACAGCAAACCCAGCGCTTGGTTTTGCAGCAGATTTATTAGTTGAATATGGTGGCAGCACAATCTTATCCGAAACTCCAGAGATATACGGAGCTGAACATCTTTTGATTGATAGAGCTTTAAAAGAATCAGATGTTTCAAAACTAGTTAATCAAATAAAGTGGTGGAAAGACTACACACAAATTAATAATGGTAGCTTAGACAATAATCCTAGCCCAGGTAATAAAAAAGGAGGCTTAACAACTATACTTGAAAAGTCTCTAGGAGCAGTTGCAAAAAGTGGCAATTCCACAATGATAAGTGTTTTAGATTATGCTGAAAAAATATCTGAAAAAGGTTTTCATTTTATGGACTCACCCGGTTATGATCCTGTTTCTGTAACCGGACAAGTAGCAGCTGGAGCAAATTTAATTTGTTTTACCACTGGCAGAGGATCATGTTTTGGTTTTAAACCTACACCTAGCCTCAAAATTGCAACTAACACAAATATGTATAATAATTTAGAGGAAGATATGGATATAAATGCTGGCACTATTATGGATGGTATTAGTTCTATTGAAGAGATAGGAACTAATATTTTTAATGAATTAATTGAAGTCGCATCAGGTAAAAAAACAAAAAGTGAGATTAATGAATACGGAGATGACGAGTTTAATCCATGGGTAATTGGCGCAACAATGTAAGTTAATATGTTTAAATTATATTATCTTTGAACGTTCATCGATTAGTTTGTTATCTTTTAAATGTTGCCAAAAACTAGAAGGAAGTTTTCTATTGTAGTCATCTATATTTTCAATAACTTGATTAGAGCTATTCATTCCAAGTATACATGATGAAACAGTTCGATTAAAATAGGGAAATTGAATTGCTGCTTTTTTTAAAGTTGTATCAAAACTTTCACATGCATTTTTAATAGAATTGGCTTTATTTAACCAAAATTCTGCACTTTCATGATCCTTTGGTATTCTGACAAGACTTTTTGTAAGATTTTCAAACCAGTTAGAATCAAGTTTAGTATAATCAAAATATGATTCTGGTGAAGGGTTAATTAGAATTCCGCTATTAAAAACACCACCTAAAATAAGAGAAATATTATTATTTTCACATATAGGCATTAATTGTTCTAAACTAGTTTGATCGAGTAATGTATATCTGCCAGCTAGTAAAAAACAATCAAAACAACCTTCTTTAGCAAGTTCTACTAACATCTCATTTTGATTTAAACCACAACCTAAGGCAGTGACCATACCCTCTTCCTTTAATTTTATCATTGCTTTAATAGCGCCAGATCTTGCTTGTTCAAAATGATCAGGATGGTTGTCAGGATCATGAAGATGTAAAATATCGATTTTATCTAATTGTAATCTATTAAGACTATCTTCAAAAGATTTCATAACCCCATCATATGAAAAATCAAAATTTGAATCTTTATCATTAGGGGAGCCAATAAATTTTTCAGCAGCTTTAGATTGGTCAGTATCTACAATAACTCTTCCAACCTTTGATGACAAAACAAAATCTTCTCTTTTTTTATTTTTTAAAAAATTACCAACACGCAGTTCTGACATACCTGAACCATATAGTGGAGCCGTATCAAAATATCTAATTCCTTTATTCCATGCAGTTTCTAAAGTTTCTAGAGCCTTTTGTTCATCAACAGCTACTGGCCATCCACCTAATGGAGCAGTTCCTATACCAATTTCAGTTACATAAAGATCTAAATTTCCGATTTGTCTTTTTTCAATCATGGTAATTATTTTTATAAATTACCATTATATGAATTTGTATATAAATCTAGAAAATCTGAAGATTCTAATTTAATTGGGTTGCCTCCAGTAGAAGGATCATCTTTTGCCATTATGCTCATTTCTGTAAACTTTGAGTTATCATTTATTAATTCTTTTAAAGTATGCGGGATTGATAATCTTTCTCTCAAATCAAGTATCCATTTCATAAAACCATCAAAAGATGTTTCTTTTAAATTTAAATATTTAGAAAGAGCAATTATTTTTTCTTCTATTGCTTTTCTATTTTTTTTTAAAACATATGGCATAAAAACTGCATTGGTAAGACCATGATGTGTATTATAAATTGCACCAACTGGATGACTTAGAGAATGTATAGCCCCAAGACCTTTTTGAAAAGCAATCGATCCCATAGAAGAAGCAGCTAGCATATTACCCCTTGCTTCTAAGTTTGTTCCATCTTCATACGCTTTGATTAAGTATTGTTTTATCATATACATACCTTCAAGAGCTATTCCCTGAGATAATGGGTGAAAATAATTTGAACTATATGCTTCTAAACAATGAGCTAAAGCATCCATTCCTGTAAATGCTGTTAGAAATTTAGGTAAAGGAACGGTTAATTCAGGATCAAGAATAACAACAGATGGGAGTATTTTTGGATGGAAAATAATTTTTTTTTCATGCGTCTTCTCATTTGTATAAACGCCTGCTCTTCCAGTTTCTGAACCTGTGCCAGCGGTAGTAGGTACAGCAATTATAGGTTTAATAACTTCACTATTTGCTCTAGTCCAATAATCACCAATATCTTCAAAATCCCATAATGGTCTATTTTGTTCAGCCATGAAAGCTATACCTTTTCCTACATCCATGGCAGATCCACCACCCACAGCAATTACTCCATCGTTCGAATTAGCATTAAAAAACAAAACTCCTTGATCAACATTATTTCCAGTTGGGTTTGATTGCACTTCACTAAAAATATTAGCTTTTGAATTAAGAGACTCATTTATTTTTTCCACTATATTTGTTTTTAAAATACCTGGATCTGTAACGATTAGTGGGTTTTTAATATTTAAACTCTCACAAGCTTTTTGTATTTCATTAATTCTTTTTTCACCGAACCAAATACTTGTAGGATAATTCCAGTTCATTGACATCATATGAATTATACTTTCCTTAAATGATAACTTTTAGCTCTTGTTAAATGATCAAACCCCAATACTGATAATGTTACACCCATACCAGTATCTTTGACACCTGTCCAAGCTAGACCAGGATCAAGATAGTCACATCTATTCATAAAAAAAGTTCCTGTTTGTATTTTATTTCCAAAATTATATGCAAATTCTTTATCAGATGTCCAAATACTTGCTGTTAGACCATAAGGACTATCGTTCATTAAAGTTTTTGCCTCTTCTTCATTTTTGACTTTCATAATTCCAACAGTTGGACCGAAAGTTTCTTCCATCATAAACTCCATACTATGGTCAACATTTACAAGAGCGGATGGAGATACATAACAATTATCAGATTTATCAATTTTAAATTTATTTTTATCAATAATATTTTTAGCACCATTACTTATTGCTTTAGAAATTTGTTCTCGTATAGTGTTTGCAGCGCTTAACCTTACAACAGGGCCTAGGTTTGTTGAATCTTCTAGTGGATTATTTAAATTATATTTTTCAGTTTGTTCTTTAAAGGATTCTATAAAATTATTAAAAATACTTTCATCAACATATATTCTTTCTATTCCACAACAAGATTGACCTGAATTATAATAAGAACCATCTACCAAATTTTCAACCGCATGCTTAAAATTGCAATCAGCTCTAACATAGGCTGGATCTTTTCCACCCAATTCTAAACCAGCACCAATAAATCTTGTTCCAATTGCTTTTTTAACTTCTATGCCTCCTGATACAGAACCTGTAAACAATACATGGTCAATACGACTATCAGAAATGACTTGTGAAGTAGAAGAATGGTCTAAATGTAAAATTTGAAAAACATTCTTTGGTATACCAGCTTGTTCTGATGCCTTTAGCAATTGCTCAGCACAAAGAGGTGTTTGAGATGAATGTTTTAAAATTACACAATTTCCAGCAAGCAAACTTGGAACAATAGAATTTACTGATGTATTGTAAGGATAATTCCAGGGAGCTATTACAAATATTGTTCCTAATGGATCTTTCATAACATAATTATCAAACTCACTATCATTTTTTGAAATAACTTTTTGTAATGCTCTATCTGCATTTTCAATCATGTATTTAGCTCTTTCTTCAAAACCACGCATTTCTCCTGAACATTGAGATATTGGTCTTCCCATTTGCCTGCATAGCTCTTCTTCAATTTCTTTATTATTAGATAAAAAGCTATCAACAAACCTTGAGACTAATTCTTTTCTTTCATCTAAACTTGTATTTTTCCATATTATTTTTGATTGATTTGATAGTTTAAGCACATTTTCAATTTCACTTGAACTAGCGTATGGTATCTCTAAATAAACTGAATTATCAATTGGTGAAATAGTTTTAAGCATGTTTACGATTTAGTGATTTTAAGATATTAAATCAATTGATTTTTTTATAATTTAAAACAATGAAACTTATTTTTAAAGGTAAAGTAGCTGTAGTCACAGGTGGATCAGGTGGAATTGGTCTAGATGTATCAAAAAAACTAGCAAAATTAAAAATTAAGGTTCTCATACTTGATATTAACAAACCTAAAATCAGTAAAAATAAATTCATTTATTTTGAACAAGTGGACTTAAGTAATGAAAATGAAATTAATCAAGCAATCAGTAAATTTATTAAAAATGAAAAAAGAATTGATTATATTGTCAATGCTGCAGGTGTTTTATGGTTTGATAAAGATTTAAGTTTAGAAAAAATCAAAACTAATATTTGGGATAAAGTTTTTTCAATAAATCTAAAATCAATGCTTATAGTATCAAAAAAAATATTACCAAATATGAAAAAAAACAAATTTGGTTCAATTGTAAACATATCCTCTATTGATGCCTTAAGTGGAGATGATAAACCTCAAGAAGCTTATGGAGCTTCAAAAGCTGCTATGATTAGATTGTCCAAATCTATAGCCATTCAATATGCTAGTAAAAACATTCGCTCCAATAGTATATTGCCAGGACCAATTGATACTCCAATGCAAAAAAGGTGGAAAAAAAACCTAAATGCAAGAAAAAATTTAACTAAAATTATTCCTCTTCAAAGAGTTGGAAAACCAGAAAATATTGCTGATACTGTATTATTCTTATTAAGTGAACAAAGTTGTTTTATTACAGGAACAGAAATAATTGTAGATGGTGGTTTAAAAGCAAGGCCTTAAAGCATCTCGTTTAACGAGATGCTTAAATGAAAATTTATATTAATTATCTATAAGGATATCCAGCTGCATCCATCGTAGAAGCATATAATTTAAATGCTTCAACAACTTTTCCACTTCTTGGACTTTGACTTGCAACTTCATCCCAGAAACCTGAAGCATCCTTAACAACCTTGCTCCACTCATTAGAAGGGATGCTTGTGAGCTCCATCTTTTTACCGTTCACACGGAGATCTGCCTCTCCACCCCAATACCATACTTGTCTATAGTAATGCGATTGATCGATTGACATTTTAAATAATTCTTGAAGTTTTGGAGAGAGCTTACCCCAACTCTTTGAATTAGCAAAATATGAACCAAACCAAGCCCCAGTAACTGAATTGGTTAGAGCATAATTACATATATCAGCCCATCCAACTTCATATGCTTCTGTGAATCCACACCAACATACCCCATCTAGCTCACCAGTTTGCATTGCAACTTCCACATCGTCCCAAGGAACGATTACAGGAATTAGACCATATTGTGCTAAGAAACGTCCAGCTGTTGGAACACCAAAAACTCGTAGACCTTTCATATCAGCCAGTGATGTAACTTTTTTATCTACAGTAAATAAATGACAAGGATCCCAAGCACTAGTGCTAAGCCAAGTAACATTATCTACTTCACCATAAGCTTCTGCCCAAATTTTATCTAATCCATAATACTTAAACATTGCTGGGACATCTAAGCTGTAACGAGTTGCAAATGGAAAATATCCACCAAATACAGATATATCAACTGGGGATCCCATAGTTGCATCATCACTTTGCACAGCATCAATAGTGCCAGCTTGCATTGCTCTGAATAATTCATCAGTTGGAACTAATTGATCAGCATAATATAGTTCAATTTCCATCTCGCCGTGAGCTGCTTTGTTAAATGCTTCAATTTGTGGAAGCACAACATGCGCACCCAAAGGAGCACCTGAATACGTCTGCAGTCGCCACTTTATAGGATTAGTTGCTGCGTATGCATATGGAGCTGCTAATGTTGAAGCACCTATAGCACCTGCAGATACTAAACCTGCTTTTTTTAAAAATTCACGTCTTTTAGTGATATTTTTTTTATTTTTCATTTAACTACCTCCTAAAGTTTTAAATAATAAATAATTTTAATATCTTGATATCTTAAAAACTAAAAATCAAGAAAATAAAGTAATTTATTGATTATTTTCTTGATACATATTCTGGAAGCCAAGTAGCTATTTCAGGGAAAATCATTACTATCGCTAAACCAAGGCACATTACAAGAACAAAAGGAATAATAGATCTGTAAATATCCATCAAATTAATTTCTTTTGGAGCCATTGCTCTCATTAAAAATAAATTATAACCAAATGGAGGTGTCATATACGCAATTTGACAGGTGATTGTATATAAGACACCATACCAAA
>JBJKYR010000015.1:0-12261 GCA_045560945.1 Alphaproteobacteria bacterium
TAAAAAATCGAATTATTACTACAAGTCATGAACCAGCCTATAATGAGGATGGATTTCCAAAAGATAGATATGTAGCCTATCATTTAGAGAGAGCAAAAGGAGGCATAGCCATGACAATGACTGCAGGATCAACTGTAGTTTCAAAAGATAGCCCTCCTTCATTTGACAATATTCATGCCTACAAAGATGAAGTTGTTCCTTGGATTAAAAAACTTACTGAAGCTATTCATGATCAGGATTGTAAAATTATGATTCAGTTAACACATCTTGGAAGAAGAACTTCTTGGAATAAAGGTGATTGGCTTCCATCTATTTCATCAGGAAAACACCGAGAACCTGCGCATAAAGCATTTCCAAAAGTTGCTGAGAGCTGGGACATTGAAAGAATCATTAAAGAATATGGTGATGCTGCTGAGAGAATGAAAGAAGGTGGTATGGACGGTGTTGAGCTTGAAGGTCAAGGTCATTTAATTGGTCAATTTCTTTCTCCCTTAACAAATGAATTAGAAACAGAATATGGTGGTAGTTTAGAAAATAGATTACGTTTTACACTTGATGTTCTTTCAGACATTAGAAGCAAAGTTGGTCAAAAATTTATTGTAGGAATCCGTTGTGTCTTTGATGAAGTGGAAAAAGGAGGAATAACTAAATCAGATGGATTAAAAATTGCAAAAATCTTATCTGATTCAGGTTTAATAGATTATTTAAACATCAATAGAGGAAGAATACATACTGATCCAATACTAACTAAACATATTCCCATTCAAGGAATGAAAAGTGCTCCACATCTAGAATTTGCAGGAGAAATAAAAAAAGAAGTAAATTTACCAATTTTTCATGCATCTAAAATTTCTGATGTAGCAACTGCTAGGTATGCAATTTCAAATGGATTGGTTGATATGATAGGTATGACAAGAGGTCATTTAGCAGACCCGCATATTGTAAAAAAAATAAAAGAAAAAAGAGAAGATGATATTAGACCTTGTGTTGGGGCTACTTATTGTTTGGACAGAATTTATCAAGGTGAGGAGGCTCTTTGTATTCATAATGCGGCAACAGGAAGAGAATTAAAATTTCCAAATATTATTAGTAAATCAAAAATAAAAAAGAAAATTGTTGTAGTTGGTGCTGGGCCTGGAGGACTTGAAGCGGCAAGAATAGCGGCAGAAAGAGGTCATGAGGTTATAGTTTTTGAAGCAGCACCTGATCCTGGAGGACAAATTAGATTATGTGCAAAATCTGCACGAAGGAAAGATATGATGGGTATTATTGATTGGAGAATGCAGCAATGCATAAAGAAAAATGTTAAATTCAATTTTAATATTATTGCTGAAGCTCAAGATGTCATTAATGAAAACCCTGACACTATAATCATTGCTACAGGAGGTATGCCAAACCTCGAACTTTTTGAAACAAAAAAAGATTTAGAAAATGTTTTTACAAGCTGGGATATAATTTCAGGGGATGTTAAGTTAGCTGAAAATATATTAATCTATGATGAGGTAGGTGATCATACAGCTATGCAATCGGCAGAAATAGCTATAGAGAAAGGGTCAACTGTTGAATTTATGACACCAGATAGGTTAATTTCTTCTGAAATAATGGGAATGAATTTAACTCCTTATTTAAAAAATCTTAAAAATAAAAAAATAACATATTCCATTGCTAAAAGATTAATAGATGTATCAATAAAAGGAAACAAATTAAATGCTACAATTGGTTCTGATTATGATGAAAATTTTAAACATAACTCTATTTACGATCAAATTTTTTTAAACTACGGAGTAAAACCTTTGGACGAATTATATTTTAATCTTGTATCTTTTTCCAAAAATGAAGGTGCAGTTAACTACACTAAATTTATAAAAGGTGAGATACAAAATATTATTAAAAATAAAAATAACAAATTTAATCTATATAGAATAGGAGATGCTGTTTCTTCTAGAAATATCCATGCAGCTATTTATGATGCTTTAAGATTAGTAATAAACTTATAAATACAATTAAACCAAATCAAGAGGTATTGAAGATAATAATTCCAACCCCTTGTCAGTAACTAAATATTGGTCTTCTAACTTTGCCCCTTCATTTGCACCGACCTCCCCAATATAGCTTTCAACACACACAACCATATTTTCTTGAAAGGTTCCACTATAATCTCCATTACTATAATGTTTATCGGGATAGCCAATATACGGCCATTCATCACTCATTCCAACACCATGTATTTGACATGGATAGTGATTATCAAAACAATTGTCTGGAAGTTGCCAAGCTTTTTCTGCAAATTCTCTAAAAGATACTCCAGGCTTAATTAATTGTTCATTATATTTTACATTTTCATATGCCAAGCTATGAATTTTATTTTGATAATTGCTTAATTTTTTTCCCTCTACAAATGTTCTTGAGATATCAGCGCAATATCCATAAGGCCCAACCATATCTGTATCAAAAGCAACGAGTTCACCTTCTTGGATAATTCTATTACTACATTCTTGAAACCAAGGATTAGTTTTTGGACCTGAATTTAATAATCTTGTTTCAAACCATTCACCTCCATTTTCAATGTTTGTTTTATGTAAGATTGACCACAATTCTTCTTCTGTCATGCCTGCTTTTAAACTTTCGTGCATGAGTAAAATACCTTTCTCAGCTGTTTTAACTGAAGCTTTCATGCATATAATTTCATCTTGTGATTTTATCGATCTTGCAATTTCCATAAATTTTTGAGCGTTAATTATTTCGTATTCATAATTATTATTTAAAGCGTTGATACCTGCTGGGTCACAAACATCGATAATCAGTTTTTTATTTTCAGAACTATATTGCTTCATTAGGTCATCTATAACCTTTGACCATTCAAGAGCTTTATCATAAACGTTATTTCCCCAAGTAAAATGATCCCAACTGATCACTTCTCTTACTTCATCTATGGTGCAATTATTATGGTAAATATGTTCACAATTTGGGTATTCAAATAATATTACTGGTCCACTGGCAGGAATAAAAACGTATCGCGTCATAAGGTGAAAAGAAAATACTGCCATATTTCTTGTATCGGTAGCATAACGAATATTTATTGGATCAAATAAAATACATGCTCCTATTTCATTTTGTTGTAATTGATCTCTTACTCTATTTAATCGATACATTCGCATACGATCAAAATTAATTTTATCTTCATAAAGTTTTGGTTTGAATCTGTTGTTTATAATTGAATCTTTTTCCCCAAACTTCCGACCAATTTTTCTATTGATATTTTTTGTATTAAAATTCATAGTATAATAATATACATTATACTTATAAATAAAAACAGGGGAAGATATGGATGATGAATTATTTAAAAAAGGTTTAGAAAAAAGAAAAGCTACCTTAGGCAAAGAATATGTAGAAAAAAATTTAGAACAAGCTGATGATTTTACACTACCTTTTCAAAAGGCTATGACTGAATGGTGTTGGGGTTTTGGTTGGGGAGATGAAGTAATTGATATGAAAACTCGATCAATGATGAACCTATCAATGATTGGGGCCTTAGGAAAAATGAATGAATGGGAAATTCATTGTAGAGGGGCAATAACTAATGGAGTATCTAAAGACGAAATTAGAGCAATTATTCACGTTATTGGAATATACTGTGGTGTACCTCAGGCACTAGAGTGTTTTAGAGTGGCAAAAAAAGTGTTTGGAGAAAAAAATCTTTAAATTGATTTTTTAGCTATAAATATAAAAAATATAACTAATATATAATAGAAAACCTATAGATCCATAAATTCTGCCAATTCTTTTTAAAAAAAACATAAATCCTAAGATCATTACAGTTACAAATAACATAAAGAGTAAATCCTCAGAACCTATTACTGCTGGTATGCTAAAGTTTCCAAAAAAAGAGGAAACACCTAATACGCCCAAGATATTGTAAATATTTGATCCTAAAACATTACCAAGAGCAAAATCAACTTTACGTCTAATTGCTGATAAAATTCCAACTACTAGTTCAGGAAGTGAAGTACCAAATGCAACTAATGATACGCCTATTATAGCTTCTGGAATATTTAATTCGTTTGCAATTTTAATTGCTGATTTAACAAAAAGATCTGATCCGAAAATAAGCAGTACTATACCAACTAAAATAAAAATTATTGATATTATAAGAGAATAATCTCCTTTTTCCTCAACATCAGAAACATCAAGTGAGCCCTGTTTCACTTGCATGTACATAATACAAAATAACAGACCAACAGATAAAATACCAAAAAGAAAATTAAAAGGTAAGATTAAAAAGCTCATAGCTATTAAAACTAAAGCTAAGAAAATGTTTATCCAAGCTTGATTAATTTGATTTTGGTTAATATTACTAATAGGAATTAAAAAAGATGTTGCTGCCATTACAAGTATTAAATTAGCAATGTTACTTCCAATAACTGCACCAACAGCTAAATCAGCATGATTTATAACTACAGCATTAATACTGCTTGCTAATTCTGGTAAAGATGTTCCTCCAGCAATAATAACTACACCTATAGCAAATAGTGAAACTTTTAATTTTTTGCCAAAGCTAATCGAACCTCTAATGATTAGCTCAGCTCCAAAAACAAGCAGGCCTAAACCTATAAACAAAAATATTAAATTCACATGTACTTATTAATTTATTTTATAAAAAAAGATATAAGCAAAGATTAATCAATGATTATTGCAAATCAATAAGTTTATTGAACGACAGTATCCTGACTGTTAATACCCGCAACTTCAACAGGTGCTTTCATAGCGTCTCTTCTAAATGGTTCTCCTAATTCTTGATTTAAAATAACCTCAATAAAAGTTGTCACCCCTTTCATCTGATCAACACATGATGCTTTAAGAGCGTCAGTTAAATCTGATTGAGTGGTAACTTTAACACCCTTGAATCCGCATGCCTCAGCAATTTTTGCATAACTTAATTTTGGATCAAGCTCTGTTCCAATAAAATTATTATCATACCAAAGTGTTGTATTTCTTTTTTCTGCACCCCATTGATAATTTCGAAATATAACCATTGTAATATTAGGCCACTCTTCTCGACTACATGAAGTCATCTCACTCATACTAATTCCAAAAGCACCATCTCCTGAAAAACCCACAACTGGTATATCAGGACAACCAATTTTTGCACCTAAAACAGATGGAAACCCATAACCACAAGGTCCAAATAAACCTGGAGCTAAGTATTTTCTTCCTTGTTCAAAAGTAGGATAAGCATTACCAATTGCACAGTTATTTCCGATATCACTTGAAATTATAGCATCGTCTGGCAATCCTGCTTGGATAGCTCTCCAAGCCATTCGTGGAGACATTCTATCAGGATCTCTCTCCCTTGAGTCTTTATTCCAAGTAGTTCCTTCATCATCCTCTTCATGATCTAAACTTGTTAGAGTTTGAAGCCATGCAGATTTAGTCTGGTGTATTAATGCTTTTCTATCTTCTCTTCCACTATCTCCTGCAGTTGAAGATAATTGACTTAGAATTTGTTGAGCAACGAGTTTAGCATCACCACAAATTCCTACTGATATTTTTTTTGCTAAACCAATTCTATCAGAGTTAAAATCAACTTGAATTATTTTTGCTTCTTTTGGCCAGTAATCAATTCCATAACCAGGTAGTGTTGAAAAAGGATTTAATCTTGTTCCAAGCGCTAGTACTACATCGGCCTTGGAAATAATTTCCATTGCTGCTTTAGACCCATTGTATCCAAGTGGGCCAATCGCAAGTGGATGTTTTCCTGGAAAACTATCGTTGTGTTGATATCCACAAGCTACAGGAGCATCTAATTTTTCGGCAATTTTTTTACAATCTCCAATAGCATCAGCAAGAACTACACCTGCTCCAGATAATATTACTGGAAATTTTGCATTTGATAAAAGTTTTGCAGCCTCAGTAATTGCTACAGCTCCTCCAGATGGTCTTTCAAATTCAATAATAGAGGGTAATTCAATATCAACAACTTGGGTCCAGAAATCTCGTGGAACATTTATTTGCGCTGGGGCTGATCCTCTTTTAGCTTTTAATATTACTCTATTTAACACTTCTGCCATTCTAGACGCATCACGAACTTCTTCTTGATAACACACCATATCTTTAAATAAATTCATTTGTTCTACTTCTTGAAAACCACCTTGACCCATTGTTTTATTTGCTGCTTGAGGAGTAACTAAAAGCATCGGTGTGTGGTTCCAATAAGCTGTTTTTATTGGTGTTACTAATCCAGTTATACCTGGCCCATTTTGCGCAATACACATAGCAATTTTACCAGTTGATCTGGTATAGCCATCTGCGATTAAACCGCCATTTGACTCATGTGCTACATCCCAAAAAGTAATACCAGCTTTTGGAAAAAGATCTGAAATTGGCATAAAAGCTGATCCTATTATTCCAAAAGAATGTTGTATTCCGTGCATTTGTAAAACTTTTACAAAAGCTTCCTCAGTAGTCATTTTAGCCATCTTCACATCTCCAATTAGTGTATTATCTTTTTTATTTAGACTTATTTATTAATATTCTATTTTTTGAGTATAATAATTTAAGTTCATAATCTAGAAAATTAATAACATAATGAAAAAAAAAGAGCAAAAAACTAATTATAACCTTGAAAATATTCAGCCAAATCTGAAAGGGCAAGAGATAATAAAGTTTATAGCTAAAACTCTTCCTAATCAACCAGGGGTTTACCAAATGGAGGACGAAGATGGAAAAATATTATATATTGGAAAAGCAAAGAACCTTGCAAAAAGAGTTATAAATTACACAAGTCTAAATAACCTGACACGTCGACTACAAAGAATGGTCAGTCTTACAAAACAAATGAATTTTGTTGTTACTAATACTGAGATTGAAGCATTACTCCTTGAGTGCAATTTAATTAAAAGACATAAACCACGGTTTAATATTATTTTAAGAGATGATAAGTCGTTCCCATATATTCTTATAAATAAAGAACATCAATTCCCCAGACTACAAAAATACCGAGGTAGAAAAAATATAAAAGGAGATTACTATGGTCCTTTTGTCTCTCCCTCTGTCGCAGATTATACATTAATTGCTCTTCAAAAAGCATTTTTATTAAGAAGTTGCACGGAGGGAACATTTAAAAACAGATCAAGACCTTGTTTATTATATGATATCAAGCGATGCAGTGGGCCTTGTGTAAATTATATAAATGAAGCTAAATATAAAGAGAGTATCGATGATGCAAAAAAATTTTTAAAAGGTAATACAAAAACAATAGAAAAAAAACTTAATAAAAAAATGAAAATTGCAAGCAAAAATCAAATGTTTGAAGAGGCTGCAAGATTAAGAGATAGAATTAAATCAGTAAGTCAGATTCAAAAATATCAGTCTGTATATATTAAAGACATGCGCAACATTGATATTTTTGCAATTAAACTTATTAATAATAAAAGTTGTATACACGGAAAATTTTATAGAAATGGAAGTAATTATGGAAATAAATCATTTTTCCCTTCACATGAAGATACAAGTGAGGATAGTGAAATACTTGAGTCTTTTTTATATCAATTTTATGCTGATAAAGATATTCCGCCAAAGATATTAGTAAATATTAATGAAGATTTTTTTACAGATGTTGAGAGAACACTAAATAAAAAAAATAAATTAAAAACTAAAATACTCAAACCTAAGTCTGGAGAAAAACTTCAACATATTTTGCTTGCTGAAAAAAATGCTCTTGAAAGTATTAAGCTTAAAAAAACAAGTTTAGAAAATCATCATTTTGCGCTTCACTCATTAGCTCGTCTATTAAGAAGAAAAAATGAAATAACTAGAGTAGAATCGTATGATAACAGTCATACTTTTGGCAAAAATTCTGTTGGTGTAATGGTTGTTGCTGACAAAGAAGGGTTAAGCCCAAAACATTATAGAAAATTTAATATTCGATATGATTTGAAAGACAATAATATATCAAAGATTGATGATTATTATATGATGGAAGAAGTACTAACTAGAAGATTAAGTAAAATTAATCCAAATGATAAGTTTCAAGTACCTGATGTAATAATTATTGATGGAGGAAGAGGTCAATTCAACAGTGTATCAAAAATTTTAAAAAAATTTAAATTAGAAAAAATAGATTTATTAAGTATTTCTAAGGGGCCTGAGAGAAATATTGGAAGAGAAATTATCCATCTTGAAAAGAAAAATTTAAATTTAAAACCTAATGATAATCTGCTTAGTTTCATTCAAAGATTAAGAGATGAGGCTCATAGATTTGCAATTACAGCTCATAGATCTAGAAGGACAAAGGCTTCAATAAAATCAGTATTTGATGAAATTAAAGGAATTGGCCCAAAAAGAAAGAAATATTTAATGATCCATTTTGGTACAGTGCAAAAGATCAAATCAGCTTCTATGGATGAACTAAAAAAAATTAAAACAATTCCTTTGAAAAAACTGGAGGAAATATATGAATTTTTTAATGGCTTATAGGTTAAACTTAATCTAAAAAAATATTTATGAAATTAAATATTTCAAATATACTTACATTAGCTAGGATAATCGTAATACCTATAATAGTTATATGTATATATCTTAAAGGTCCTTTTTATGGATGGGTAGCTTTTATACTTTTCTGTTTAGCAAGTATCACAGATTATTTTGATGGATATATTGCACGTATAAGGAATGAAATAACAAACTTTGGAACTTTTCTTGATCCAATCGCAGACAAGTTGTTGGTAGCGGCAGTAATATTAATTTTAACATCAAAAGAAATTATTGCTGATTGGGAGACTATACCAGCTTTAATAATATTACTAAGAGAAATAGCTGTATCTGGCTTGAGAGAATATCTTGCAAAAATAAAAGTCAGTGTGCCAGTTTCAAGAATAGCAAAAGTCAAAACATCTATTCAGTTAATTGCTTTGGCTTTTCTAATATTAAGTGAGAGTGGAATTACAATAGTTCCAATAATTTACATTGGTAAAATAGCACTATGGACTGCGGGATTATTAACTTTATATACTGGTTATGATTATCTTAAATCTGGACTTAGGCATTTCTGAATGAAAATAAAATATTTTGCATGGATTAAAGATATAACTAAACATGAAAATGAAGAGATAAATTCAGAAAAAATAAAAAATTTAGATGACTTAAAAACTTTTATAATAAAGAAATATCCTGACTTAAAAAAACACTTAGATAAAGAAATATTGAGATTTGCAGTCAATCAAGAGTATATTGTTAAAAACATAGACTTAAATGTTAATGATGAGATTGCTATTTTTCCACCTGTAAGTGGTGGTTAATGATTAAAATTCAAAAAGAAGATTTCAATTCTGAAAAAGAAATAAATAAAATTAAAGATTTACATGAAAATGTAGGAGCCGTATCTTCATTTACAGGATATGTGAAAAATAAGAATAATAAAAAAAAAGTTAAATCAATAAATTTAGAAGTATATGAAGAAATGGCATATAACCAATTTAAAAAAATTATTAGTGAAGCTAAGTTAAAGTGGCAATTAACTGATTGTTTGATTATTCATCGATATGGTGAGTTAGATGTTAATAGTAAGATTGTTCTTGTTAGTTCCTTCTCTGAGCATAGAAAAGATAGTTTTGAATCGTGCAACTTTATAATGGATTATCTTAAAAGAGATGCGCCTTTTTGGAAGAACGAATTTTATTATAAAAAAAATGAATGGTTGATTAATTATAGCTAGAACTTTTAACCATTTCACTAAAATCACCCATAAACTTAAAAGTAGTTGAATTGTCACCTGTAGTAAAATTGACTTCATCTATTGATCTAATTGGTGTAATTTCTGCAGCTGTTCCAGTTAAAAAAGCTTCATCATAATTACTAATCTCTTCTGGGAGTATATGTTTTTCAGTTATTTTGAAACCCTGTTCAGTAGTCATCTTTATAACTGCTTGACGTGTAATACCATTTAAAAAACAATCTGGTATTGGTGTATGTATATCTTTATTTTTAATGAAGAAAATATTAGCCCCAGTTCCTTCGGCTACATAACCCCTATAATCTAACATCAAAGCATCATGATAACCATTCTTTTCTGCAAATTCTTTAGACATTGTGCATATGATATATGGGCCCGAAGCTTTAGCTTCATAAGGAGCAGTGTCTGGCGCTGGTCTTTTCCATGGTGAAGTTATTAATCTTAATCCAGCTTTTCTATCTTCAATTTTAAAATATGAAGCCCAGTCATCCCAAACAGCAATTGCTACATTTATATTTGATTGTGTTGTTGATATACCCATTTGATCTCCACCTCTCCAAGCTAATGGTCTTACATAACAATCTTTGTAATGCATTTTATTAATTAGTTGTTTTTTTGCCTCATTAATTTCGTCTTTAGTAAATGGAATATTAATACCAATTATTTTTGCTGAGTTAAAAAATCTGTTTGTGTGTTCTTCTGATTTAAAAATTTTTCCGTTATATGCTCTTTCTCCTTCAAAAACCGCACTAGCATAATGTAATCCTTGAGAAATTATATGAGATGTAGCATTAGCCCATGGAATGAATTGACCATTCATCCAAATCCAACCCTCTCTTTTTTCAAAAGATTTGCTCATAAATTCCTTCTATAATTTTTTTAATGACAATTGACTATCAGTGATGCATAATTAAGTCAATATGACTGACCTAAATAGTTTGCTATCGCCATTTTTTTTGAATGATAAAGAGATTCGAAAAGTTATCGAACTTCTTTTTTTTTCATATAGAGATTTTACTTCTGGTCCTGATAAAATTTTAGAAAAATTAAACTTTGGGAGAGCTCATCATAGAATAATATACTTCGTTGGAAAAAAAAATAATATAACCATTAAAGAGTTATTATTGGTATTACAAATAACTAAACAGAGTCTTTCAAGGGTTCTTAATCAATTGGTAAATGAAAAATTTATTATAGTTTCAACAGGTATAGACAAAAGAACAAAAAAATTATCTCTTACTGAAAAGGGGAAAAAGCTTGAAAATCAATTATCAACAATACAAATAGATAAAATTAAAAGAGTTATAAATAAATATAGTGAAGAAAATATAAATGGATTTAAAGAAATATTATATGACATGATAGAAACAGACAATAAAAAAACATTTCAACAAATAAATGATTAGAGATGAGCAGAACTATTCTTTTAGTTGATGATGATCGTAGATTAAGAGATTTATTAAAAGATTATTTAAATGAAAAAAACCTACAAGTATTTACTTGTCAAGATTTCATAGAAGCTAAAGAGGTATTAAAGTTTTTTATTTTTGATCTGGTAATTTTAGATAGAATGATGCCAAGTGGTGATGGAGTGGATTTGATTTCATTGATAAAAAATAAATCAAATATACCTGTTATAATTTTAACAGCTATGGGAGAAGATATTAATAAAATTCATGGCTTAAAAACAGGATCTGATGATTATGTTACAAAACCCTTTGAGCCTGAAGAGCTATATCTTCGTATTAAAAAGTTATTAAAATTGTATGAAAATATTAATCAATCTGAATTACGCATTGAATTTGGAGATTATATTTTTAATACAAAGACTCAAGATCTTAAAATAAATAATAATGAAATTTATTTAACCGAAGGAGAGCATAACCTTCTTCTAAAATTGATAAATAAAAGAAATCACCTTGTTTCAAGAGAAGAATTAGCTGATGAAGAATTTGATGAAAGTGAACTCAGAAAAGTAGATGTTGGGATAACGAGATTGCGTCAAAAAATAGAGAAAATTGCAAAAAAACCTCAATTTATTAAAACTATAAGAGGTAAAGGCTATATGTTAGTTTGCAGAGAAATATGATTTTTAAAAAAATTATTCCACTATCCCTATTGGGAAGATCAATAATAATTATATTTGTTCCTATAATAGTATTAGTAATAATTACTTCTATAATTTTTTACCAAACTTCTTGGAATATTATTTCGAAAAGACTAACGGAATCAGTTGTTGCAGACATAAATGTACTTGTAAAACTAATTGATAAAAATCTAGAGTTTGAGACAATACAAATTGCTAAAGAGGATTTTAAAATGACAATTAAAATTTTAGAAAGTGCAAATATAAATAAAACTTCTTATGAAAAGCAACGAGGTATTTTGTCAAATAGATTAAAACAATCACTTGTAAATTTAGACATTCCTTTTGCATATGATTTAAGTAATATTGATGATGGTGTAAAAATAATTTTGCAATTAAAAAAAAATAAATATTTATTAATTAATGTAGATAAAGATAGACTTTA
>JBJKYR010000016.1:0-11226 GCA_045560945.1 Alphaproteobacteria bacterium
TTGTTATAGATGAAACTTCTATGGAGTTAATTCAAAATTCAACCATTGATTATGTTCATGAATTAATTGGCTCTTCTTTTAAGATAACTAATCCTCAAGCATCATCTTCTTGTGGTTGTGGCACCTCTTTTTCTATTTAATGAAAATAACAACATGGAACGTCAATTCAGTTAATGCAAGAATTGAGCACTTAGAAAAATTTATAAAAAAAGACCAATCAGATATTTATTTACTACAAGAGTTAAAGACAATTGAAGATGGGTTTCCAAAAGAAATAATTAAAAATGCAGGTTATCACTCTTATGTAAATGGACAAAAAGCATGGAATGGCGTTGCTATTTTAAGCAAAGAAAAGTTAGAAATTACCAATAAATCTATTCCTGAATATGATGATCTGAATGCTAGATTCATTGAGACAGAGATACAGTTAAAAAAAATAAAAAAAAATATTAAATTAATAAATATTTATCTTCCAAATGGAAATCCTATTGAAACAGAAAAATTTGATTACAAAATTAAATGGATGAAAAAATTTAATAGCTATATTCAAGGTCTTAAAAATAACAATATTCCAATTATTATTTCAGGAGACTTTAATGTTATTCCAACAGATGATGATGTATATTCTCCTGAAATTTTTAAAATGATGCATGCGCCCATCCCTTAACACGAGAGCATTATCGAATATTAATAAATATGGGCTTTACTGATTTAGTTAAACACTTTGTTGAAGGTAAAACCAATTGGACATTTTGGGGGTATCGAGGTGGTGGGTGGCAAAAAGGTAATGGACTTCGAATTGATCATTTTTTAACAACTGCTAATGTTACAGATTTAGTAAATAATGTTAAAGTAAATCGTGAACCAAGAGGATGGGAGAAAGCTTCAGATCATACCCCTGTAACGATTACACTAGAGAATTAAATATCAGCGTACGTGTGTGTTTCTTCTTTTGCTCCTGGCTGAGTTACAGCACCTTCATAAGCTGGACCAACTGTTTGTGCATACTTCCAGATAGATCCTGAATTGTGATTAGTGCTTCTAGGTTTCCATTCTGTTTTTCTTTTAGCTATTTCCTCATCCGTTAAAGAAACATTTATCTCACCTTTAATTGCATCAATTACAATTTCATCACCATCTTTTAATAAACCTATCATTCCTCCAATAGCAGCTTCTGGTCCAACATGACCGATACAAAATCCTCTCGTCCCTCCAGAAAAACGACCATCAGTAATTAAAGCTACAGAGTCTCCTAATCCTTGACCATAAATTGCTCCTGTTGTTGACAGCATCTCCCTCATTCCAGGCCCTCCTTTAGGACCTTCATAACGAATAATTACAGCATCTCCTGCAACAATTTCATTTTTTAATACTGCAGTTAGAGCGTCTTCTTCACAATCAAAACATTTAGCCTTACCTTTAAAAGATAGGTTTTTTAATCCAGCTATTTTAGAAATAGACCCTTCTTCAGCTAAATTTCCCCATAAACCAACAACGGAACTATGATCACTGATTGGATTATCACAAGAATAAACAACATCTTGATCTTTTGGAAAAATAACATTTTTATGATTTTCAGCTATTGTTTTTCCAGTAACTGTCATGCAATCACCATTAATATATCCACCATCTAAAAGCGATTTAATGACAATAGGAACTCCCCCTACTTCATAAAGGTCTTTTGCAACATATTTGCCACCTGGTGACATATCCCCAATGTATGGAGTTGACTGATAAATCTCAACAACGTCTCGTAATGTAAATTTAATTCCAGCTTCATTAGCTATAGCTGGTAAATGCAGTGCCGCATTAGTTGAACCTCCTGTAGCAGCAACAACAACGGCAGCGTTCTTTAAAGATTCCAATGTAACAATATCTCGAGGTCTAATATTTTTTTCAATCAGATTCATAACAGCTTTGCCACTTTCAAATCCATAATTATCTCTCTCCTCATAAGTCGCTGGGGTCATCGCAGAATTAGTTAAGGCCAATCCGAGAGCTTCTGATATACATGCCATTGTATTCGCAGTGAATTGTCCTCCACATGAACCTGCAGTTGGACAAGCAACTTTTTCAATATTCTTTAATTCTTTTTCATCAATTTCTCCTGAAGCATGTTTTCCTACAGCTTCAAAAACATCAATAATTGTTAAATCTTTACCTTTATAATTTCCAGGCAAGATAGAGCCTCCATAAATAAAGATGGATGGTATATTCAATCTTACCATAGCCATCATCAAACCAGGAAGAGATTTATCACATCCTGCTAGGCCAACAATTCCATCATAACAATGCCCTCTTACAGAAAGTTCTACCGAGTCAGCAATAACCTCTCTACTCACTAATGATGCTTTCATTGCCTCATGCCCCATAGCAATGCCATCTGTAACTGTAATTGTTGTAAACTCACGAGGAGTTCCATTAACTTCCTTAACACCTTTTTTAACTGCTTGAGCCTGTCTACCTAACGTTATATTACAGGGAGCCGACTCATTCCAAGTTGTAGCAACTCCAACAAAAGGTTGATAAATTTGCTCCTCAGTCATGCCCATAGCATAATACATAGATCTGTGCGGTGCACTTTTAGGACCTACACTAACATGCCTGCTAGGAAGTCTGGATTTAATATTTGAACCTTTATCTGACATTTAATTAATAGTATTTATTATTTCATTAATTTTTTCAATAGAAGATTGCATTTCTTGCTCTTGAATTCTAAAATTTTCTATAACATTATCAGGGGCTTTTTCAATAAAAGCTTTATTATTTAATTTTCCTAAAATAGATTTTAGTTTTTCATTATATGTATTTTTTTTATCTTCTAACTTAATAATTTCTTTTTCTATATCAACTATGCCATCTAAAGGTATTAAGACAGTAATATCATTAAAGACAATAAAGGCAGATTTTTTTTGCGATGTATTTTCTTCGAACAGTATTGATTTTATTTTTAGAAGTCTTTTAAATTCTGTTTGATAATTTGCAATAAAATCTATTAAGTTACTATTTTTTGTATCTATAATAATATCAATTTCGTTCTTATAAGATATGTTTAAATCAGCTCTCAGATTTCTTAAAGACGTTAATATTTCAATAATTTTTAATATATATTTTTTACTATTATCAAAAGATGGATCAAAATTTACTTTACTAAAATTCTGACTCATTAAAAAAGACTCTTTATCGACAAGAGAGAGCCATAATTTTTCAGTGATAAAGGGCATTATAGGATGAAGTAATTTTAATGTTTGAACAAAAACCCATCCTGAAATTTTTTTAGTTTCTTCAGATTTATTAGGATCTTTAAAATCAGATTTAATAAACTCAATATACCAGTCACAAAATGTATGCCAGGTAAAATGATAAGTTAAACTAGCAATTTCATGGAATTGATATTTTTCAATATTTGCAAAATATTTTTTTTGAACTTCCTCAAACTCTTTTAGTATCCACCTACTGCTGTCTAGATTTATTGTTTCAGTATCAATTTGATCAATAAACTTAACATCATTTAAATTTAAAAAATTTGCAGCATTCCAAATTTTATTGGTAAATGACTTATATCCTTTAACTCTCTCTTCAGCTAACTTTACATCTCTTCCTGGATTTAACAAAGCTGTGAGTGTAAACCTAAGAGTATCGGCACCATATTTATCTAATAAAACTAATGGGTCTATTATATTGCCCTTTGACTTAGACATTTTTTGACCTTTTTCATCTCTAATTAATGGATGAATATAAATATCTTTAAAAGGTGTTATTTTCATAAAATGTGATCCCATCATCATCATTCTCGCAACCCAGAAAAAAATAATATCAAAACCAGTAACTAGAACATTTCCTGGATAAAATCTATCAAGTTCGTATGTTTTGTTAGGCCAATCTAAAGTAGAAAAGGTCCAAAGAGCTGAAGAGAACCAAGTATCTAATACATCCTCATCTTGTTTTAATTCTACCTCTTTCCCATAATAATTTTTCGCCATTAATTTTGCATCCTCTGATGATAAAGCAACAAAACTTTTATTATCGGGGCCGTACCACGCAGGTATTTGATGACCCCACCATAACTGTCTTGAAATGCACCAAGGTTGAATATTTTCCATCCAATTAAAAAAAGTGTTTTCCCAATTCTTTGGTACAAAATTTGTATTATTTTCTTTAACTGATTTAATAGGATCTATTGCTAATTTTTTAGCATTGCAAAACCATTGATCTGTTAACCATGGCTCAATGACAACTCCTGATCTATCTCCATAAGGAATAACCATTTCTTGTTTTTCCTCCTTAACAAGTAAGCCTAATCGCGTAAGTTCTTCTAATATTAATTTTCTAGCCTCGAATCTATCTAATCCTTGATACCTTTTAGGCGCATTTTCATTTATTTTAGCAAATTTATCAAAAATATTTATAAATTCTAGATTATGTCTTTTACCTATCTCAAAATCATTAAAATCATGAGCTGGTGTAATTTTAACTGCCCCTGAGCCTTTTTCAGGATCAGCATATTCATCCTCAATAATTGGTATATTTTTATCAACCAATGGCAACTTACAGAATTTACCAATTAAGTTTTTATATTTTGAATCATCCGGGTGAACTGCAACAGCAGAGTCACCTAATAATGTCTCTGGCCTTGTAGTAGCTACAACTATATAATTATCTTTATCAATTGGATATTTAATGTGCCAAAGACTCCCTTCTTGATCTCTTTGTTCTACTTCTAAATCAGAAATAGCTGTTAATAATTTTGGATCCCAGTTAACAAGTCTTTTATCTTTATAAATGATCCCATCATTATATAAATCTACAAATACTTTTTTTACAGCTTTTGAAAGTCCTTCATCCATAGTGAATCTTTCACGTGACCAATCAGCAGATGCACCCAATCGTCTCAATTGATTATTTATACTTCCACCAGATTCTTTCTTCCATTCCCAAACTTTTTCTATAAATTTTTCTCTTCCTAACACCCTTCTGTCTATTCCTTGTTCAGATAATTTTCTCTCTACAACCATTTGAGTTGCAATACCTGCGTGATCAGTACCAGCTTGCCATAAAACTTCTTTCCCTTGCATTCTGTGATAACGAATTAATATATCTTGAATAGTAAAAGTTAAGGCATGCCCCATGTGTAGACTGCCAGTAACATTTGGTGGAGGCATCATGATTGAATATGACTCTTTATTTTTTTTAGATTTAAAACTGTTTGTTTTTTCCCAGTTTGAATAAATAATTTTTTCGTCAATTAAAAAATCAAAAAATTTTGAAAGTTCCATATTATTTCTTATTTTTAAAATAGTTATCTAATATAATTGGAAGTTGATTTTCAAGTACATCAGACATCTTTTTTTCTATTAATTCATTTATTTTTGTATCAATTACCTTATTGATTGCATTAATATCATCTGATTGATTTAATAACTTAACAGTTCCATCATCATTAACTTTTTTATTTAAAATAAGAATATTTTCATTTTTTTCAGTAAAATCATCCTTATCTTGCAAAGCCCTTCTAATCACATCTAGAGTATCTTTTATAGAATCATTATTAGACATAAAACTACTTATAAATTAAGTACAAGGAATACTAAAGTTAATTATAATCAGGCAGATAACTTTCAAAGTTTTCTAATAAAGATCCTTCAAGAGCTAAAATATTAAAATAATTTAAAATCATATCTTTTCGTGAAGAGTGATAATTGACATTAACATCTAGTAATTCACTTTCAGCATCTATTAAATCAGTTATAGTTTTAGTTCCAATCTTATATTCCTCTTTAATGCTGTCTAAAGATGTTTGTATAGATTTTAATTGTTTTGTATTAGAAGAAATATTAGATTTGCTAATCAAGTAATTTTTATACAAATTTGATGCTTGAATAACAAGATCCTGCTTGTTATCTTGAAATATTAACTCAGACTGTAAAAGTTTTGACTGAAATTTACGAATATCTGATTTATCATTATTTTTTTGAAAGATAGGTAATGTTAAAGTTAAACCAATAGTTGCATTTGTTTTTTCCGTGCCTGAGTCAATTCTTCCAGAATCAGAATATTCAACAGAGGATGATAAATCTAACAAAGGTTTATTGCTTAATTTTTCTATATCTAAAAGAAGATTTGTATTACGAATATCATTACTAAGTAAAGCTAAAGAATAATTATTATTTTCAACATTTTGAATAAAAAGGTCAAGTCTAATATTTGTATTTAAATCTATAACATCCTCTAAATTTACAGCTTTTAATCCTACAATCCGATTAAATATAATTTTACTAACATCATAATTTTGCTTAGCTGTAAATAAATTCGTTTCAGCTATAGCAAATGCTGACTCAGCATTTTGTAAATCATAAAGTGTAGCCGATCCTAAATCAAATTTTGTTTTTGTTTCATCTAAAAATCTTGTTACTGAGTCAAAATTTTTGTTACTTGCTTCAAGTGATTTTTCATAATTTATAACAGTTAAATATCCGTCAATAGCACTTAATATAAGGTCTTGAATTGATATCTTAAAATTAATAATTTCTTTATCAAATAGTATCTTCGATCTTTCAATTTCTAAATTCTTTTCACCTGCATCATATAGGTTTTGAGTAAGTGATAATTTATATTTATCTGTAAAGGATTCAGGTGTAGTGGAAGTTGTTGCTGTTGATGAATCTGAATTTGAGTAGGTGCCAGAAATTGTACTCGTTATTGTTGGTAATTTTTGATTGTAAGCGTTCTCAATTAATTCTTTTGACTCCTCTAATTTTTCAAATGCAATTTTTACTTTTGGATTATTTTCAATTGTACTTTTGATTGCATCATCAACATCAATAGCAAAAGAAATCTTAGAAAATAAAATAACTATAATTATGAATACTTTTTTCATTAAAAGTTAAACCCTTCTTTTTGTTTTGTAAGATAAAAAGTAGAAAATACATCAAAAAGAAAAACTTTAGAATGATTATCTTTATATTTTATCACCTTATAAGCTTTAGATAGTTCTTCGTTTATTTTTTCAATATAAATGACTCTTCCTCCCACATTTACTTGATTTAACAAATCAAGATTAAAATGAAATTGTGGACAATCAATGATTATTAAATCATAAGGCTCCTCACTTTTCAAGCCCTCAGAAAACTCTTTTTTTAAAACCTTACCGTTTGTTATTTCATTATTTTTGAAATTTTTAATTATATTTTCTACAAATGCTTGATCATTATCAATAACATAAATTTTATTGCACAATTTTGCTATTAACACAGACAGATAACCTGTTAACCCTCCAATATGTAAAACTTTTTCATTATCTCTTATTTCTGCATAATGTAAGATTTGAGCTAAATGTAGATTTTTAAGATACCCCCTTCTGTCCTTAATAAAAATATCTTGATCCGAATAACAAATATTTATTTTATCTTCAGATATAAATTTTTCTTTACTAGTGTTCATGAATACTTGCAAAACATCGTTATTTGTTATCTTGTTTGGCCTAAGCTGATTTTCTATCATCACTTCACGATTTTTTTCTAAATTCATAGATATATTGGGTAAATTATAAGAACTTTGTATATATAACAACTTATAAAATTGATATGTTTTTTATTTTACAATCTTATAGCTTTGATTAATTGACTTGAAGTTAATAACAGATTAATTGTCCAAAAAATTTGGCTCGGTGGCAGAGTGGTGATGTAGGGGCCTGCAAAGCCTTGCACAGCGGTTCGATTCCGCTCCGAGCCTCCATATTTTACTTGTTTTTTTTTCTTTTTTTTATTAACAGATCAATTGTGTTCCTCGGTAGCTCAGTGGTAGAGCAATCGGCTGTTAACCGATCGGTCGCTGGTTCGAGCCCGGCCCGGGGAGCCAATCTATAAATTAAGTTTTTACCTCAACTAAATCATCAAAGCTCGTAGTGTAGCACGGGGACACCTTCTCTCTTTTCATTCTCCATGATTTTTCAACACCTTCAGACGCTAACCTAATCACAGAACTGCCATAACGTCCATTAATCCTATCCATTGTATTCATAATTGTGTCTGAACTTTCTCGATCATAGTCCAAAAGACCTTTTACCTGACTTGATTTACTTAAGCCGTATAAAATTACTCCTGCTTTTTTATAACGATACCCTTCACGATATATTTTTCTTATTCCCTGTAATGCCCGTTTCACAATCTTAATACTGTTGTTAGTTGGAAAAGGTAGTTGCAATTTAATCGAGTTCGAATACTGTTTTTCTTTTCTATTAAAATAATTTGTAAGAACAAAAACACTCATTGATTCTGCCATCAATCCCTCTTCCCTTATCTTTTCCGCAACTCTTGTTCCATAAGCTGAAACAGATTCTTCTAAGTCATAAATTTTTTCTATTGGTTTACTAAACGAACGTGAAACACAGCAGCTTTTTTTATCTGATGGAATTAAATCTAATTCGATACAGGATACTCCGCAAAGTTCTAAAAATGTTTTTTCTCCAACCACACCTATATTTTTTCTTACCCATCCTTTATCAAGTTGAATAAAATCATAAGCAGTGTTGACATTATATCTTTGTAAAAAAGAAGATAGTCGCCTTCCAATTCCCCAAACGTCTCCTATAGGGGTTAACTTTAAAGCCTCATTTATGTCAAACCAAGACTTCAATATGCATACACCATCATACTCTTTATTTTTTTTTGCTAAGTTATTTGCAATTTTGGAAAGTGTCTTTGTTGAACTAACACCTATGCTCACTGGGATGCCTACCCACTGTTTTATGATACGACGTATGTAACTGCAATACGTATTTAACTCATAATTTTTAAAACCATTTAGTCCCAAAAAAGCTTCATCTATTGAATAAATTTCTACATCAGGAGCAAACCTTGCTAAAGTTTCCATAACTCGCTGAGAAATATCACCGTATAAGGAGTAATTAGAAGAAAAAACCTTTACATTATTTTTATCAATAATTTTTTTTGCCTTAAAGTATGGCTCACCCATTTTAATTCCTAGCTTTTTAGCTTCTGCTGATCTTGTAATGATACATCCATCATTGTTTGATAGAACAACGATAGGTCTTCTCATTAATTTTGGATTAAATAGTCTCTCACAAGATGCGTAAAAGTTATTACAATCTATTAAAGCGATAGAATTATTTAAAGAGGAGTGATTATTTTGTAACTGCTTTATGTATGACATAAGTCACAACTCCCCATATAAAACACTCCATTTCCTCTCTTACTTCAATACTAGGGTATTCGTTATTAGCGGAAACTAAAAACAATGAAGATCTTTTTCTACGTAATTTTTTTACTGTTAGATCACCAAATACTGAGGCTATAACAATATTATCATTTTTTGGTGTAATACTTCTATCTACAATCAGTAAATCTCCTGATGAAATTCCAGCCTCTATCATAGAAGGGCCACTTGCTTTGACGATAAAAGTAGCTGCAGGATGCTTCACAAGATACTCATTTAAATCAAGCTTGTTTTCTAAATAATCAGTTGCTGGAGATGGAAAACCTGCTGATACAGAGTCTAAAAAAAGTGGCGTTGTAGCCTTTTTGTTGTTTCCTATATTGATGATGGATATTATATTTTTCTCATTCATATTTTTAAAATAATTATTTAAATAATTGATAAACAATAATTATATTTAAAATAAATATAATAATGTTCTTATTTTGTTCTAATTTATTTAGATTGATAAAAAAGTCAACATAATAATACAGAAATCTGATAAAAAAAATTTATGGCAAAAATATTTGAAGAAAATGCGTACGTAAAAGAAATAGAAACAAGAATAAAGGAAATAGATACAGAAAAGAAAACAGTAGAATTAGAGGATACAATATTTTATGGAAAAAGCGGTGGTCAACCAGGTGATGTGGGACAAATAATAGCTAATGGTCAAAAAATAGAGGTAAATGACACGATAAAAAGAGAAGAGTCGATAATAAATATATTAGAAAAATTTAGATGGATTAAGTAAAAATCAAAAAATAATAGCAAGAATAAATTGGGACAAAAGGAATAAATATATGCGGATGCATAGCGCATTACATTTAATGTGTGCTTCGATACATCTGGGAGTGACTGGGGGGCAAATTGGCTATGATAAAAGCAGACTGGACTTTAATGATCCAGATAAAGAAATAAAAAAAAGAAGAGTTTCAGGAAAAAATAGATGCATTAATGAAAGAAAATCATGAAATTTCATATGAATATATAGATAGACTAATACTAGAGAGTCAGCCAGAACTTGTAAGAACAATGTCTGTTAAACCACCTAACATTGATGGGAAATTAAGATTTGTCAAAATAGGCAATATTGATTTTCAACCATGCGGAGGAACTCACGTTAGATCAACTAAAGAAATAGGAAAAATTATAATAGATAAAATAGAGAATAAAGGACGAATGAATCGCCGTGTAAATATTTTAATTAATGATTAAGAATTTGACTTAAAAATAATTTTGTCCTGTCACTTTCAGGATTATTAAAAAATTTATCCGGTACTGCTTGCTCAACAATCCTACCCTCGTCCATGAAAACCATTCTATCTGCTACAGTTTTAGCAAAACCCATTTCATGAGTTACGACTATCATAGTCATTCCACCTTCAGCCAAATCTATCATAACATCTAAAACTTCTTTAATCATTTCAGGATCAAGAGCGGATGTAGGTTCATCAAAAAGCATAATGTTAGGCTTCATTGCTAGAGATCTAGCTATAGCAACTCTTTGTTGTTGGCCACCAGATAGCTGACCAGGATATTTATCAGCTTGTTCAGGTATTTTGACAATTTCAAGTTGTTGCATTGCTAATTCTTCAGCTTCAGTTTTAGGCATTTTTTTTACCCAAATTGGAGCAAGAGTAATATTTTCCTTAACAGATAAATGTGGGAAAAGATTAAATTGTTGAAAAAACCATTCCAACTTCTTTTCTTACACTATCAATATTTTTTAAATTGCCTGTAAGTTCAATACCATCAACTATTATTGTACCTTCTTGATGTTCTTCTAATCTATTAATGCATCTTATCATCGTTGATTTACCAGAACCCGAAGGTCCGCAAACAACAATTCTTTCTTTCTTTTTTACTTCAAGATCAACATCTTTAAGTACATGAAAATCTCCAAACCACTTATTTACATTTTGTAATGAAATTATTGAATCTTCTGACATATTAATCTGCTCCCATGTTAATACCTGTTTTAAGCTTTTTTTCCAAATATAAACTGTATCT
>JBJKYR010000017.1:0-11203 GCA_045560945.1 Alphaproteobacteria bacterium
GAAGAACATAACAGTTTTTTTTTATAAGTTTTTTTTTATTTGAAAGTGGTCTAAATATATTCTCTCCCGAAATTATATTTTTAAATTTTGTTATCGAAGCTCCCATTTCTGGTGAAATTTCCAAAAAAAAATGATCATTATCTAATGAAATTAATGGCATTGAGTAACTTAAATAGTTCCATACGGAATTTTTAATCCTTCAAAACCAGTTTTAATTATAAATGCAGATCCTGAATGATTATATTGCTCTAATTGTATTTTTGATGTTTCTAATTTTGCACTTGTAATAAATAGATAACTTAATTTTTTTCCTACAAATGTGACACTTGTAATATTCAATGCAGGTAATTTAATTTGATGATCAATTTTATAAGTTTTTAAATTAATACGAGAAACTTGTCCGCCTGCCCAATGCGCTACCCATAGACCATTTTTATTATCTAGCGCTATGCCATCAGGGAAACCTTGATTTTTGTTAAATTTATAAATATTTTTTTTCTTTAAGGTTTTTAAATTGTATTCATAAATACTAGAATTAAAAGAATCGGAAAAATATAATTTTTTAATTTTTCATTTATCGCAGGTCCATTTGATACCTTGAAGCCTCTGTCTATTTCTATAAATTTTTTGTTTTGGATATATCCAAAATACCCGAGATCTTCAGTTTCTTTTATATGGCACAACCCAACCCATAATTTGTTTCTAGAAATAGTCCCATCATTATAAGAAATATCTTTTAATTCATTTTTTTGTCTTAAATCAAAATAATGTTCTAAGGATTTTTTACGACGATCATAGATATACATACCATTAAAACAACTAATTATAAATTTACCGTTTTCTAAAGGATAGATATTACCTAAAGGCTTTGGAAGAGATAATTTTTCCTTAGTCAAAGTTCTTTTATCAATAGAATAAAAAATTATTGAGGGTTGCAAAAGATCTAAGAAAACTATTTCATTTGTTTTCTGAAGATAAAAACCACTTTCTCCTAGCAAGGTATTACTTTTTATAATATCAAAATCAAACATATTTAAATTAACTCCCTTTAAATTTTTTAGAATATTCTGTTCTTATTAACATATATTTCCACATCAACTTTGTAATTATTTAATGCTTTCTCATTAATTTGCATTCCGTGACCAATTTCAGCAGGAATATTTATATATCCATCTTGATCCATTTCTATATGGTTTGTAGTTAAGTCCCACGCCAAAGATTTTAGTTGTTGTGGAAATTCAGCATAAATACTTTTAGAAGAATTTGCATAAGGTTGTAAAGAAGATGATAATTGTAAATGAGAGGTAAATGTATGATTTACATATTGAACATCATTTTCTTCTGCAAAATCACAAATTTCTTTACCTGCTAGAATTCCTCCTGCTATACCCGCATCAATTTGAATAAACTTAACTTTACCATACCTAATCATATTTTTAGCAGATTCTATAGAATGACATGACTCTCCACCTGCTAAAGGAGTATTGGTTAATTTTGATAATTCACTATATTCAAAAAAAGCATCAGAAAAAAATGGCTCTTCTAACCAAGTAATATTTGCTTCATTAAAAATTTTTGTTCTTTTTGAGGCTTCTTCTACACTGGTTCCCCATATGGCTCCAACATCAATCATTAAATGTATCTCTTTACCAATTCCATCTCTTGCAGCAATCATATGCTCTTCATCTAACTTAATGTTAGCACCAAAATTTTGCCAGCCAAATTTTATTGCTTTAAAGTTTTTATTTTTAATATTTTTACCAATTTCAAAAGTCTCCTGTGGAGTTTCTCCAAATAATACTGAAGCATAAGCTATCTTTGGAGTTGTGTTTGAAAATCCAAGCAAAGAATAAATTGGACATTGTTCCTTTTTTGCAAGCAAATCTAGTAAAGCCACTTCTATTCCAGAAAATGTGTGGGGTGTTTGTGCAATCATTAACGAATTATGCTTAACATCATCTATAATTTTCCTAACATCATTCAAGTTATCAATATTTTTATTAATTACAGATGATTTGATTGGTTTAGCCGCAGAATGAGATTTTGGACAAATAAAATTTGCAATAGAAGTTAATGGGGATGCTTCACATTCACCCCAACCGGTAAATCCACCAGCTTCCAATTTTACGATTAGTGCATCTTGACTTCCATCAGCCTCATCTAAAATTTTTGGCATTGATAAATAAAAAAGTTCAATATTTTCAATTTTCATAATTTAAATTAATATATAAAACATCTTTTGAAACAAGTTTTTAAACAGAGTATTTTTTTAATTTTTCCTCATCAACTTTAATACCAAGACCTGGCTTTTTTGGTAATAAAATTTTTCCATTATCTAATGGTAATTCTTCCATTACTAAATCTTTTCTTAATTGAGACTCTGCAAGTTCTTTTGGAAGAAATTCTATATAAGGACAAGAAAGTGTTGTTGCTGACAAATGTGTTGATGCAGCAATACCAATTGCAGACTTCCAACAATGAGGAACAACGAGTACGCCTTTATCCTCAGCATAGTCACAAACTCTTTTTGCTTCAGTCAATCCACCTACCCTTCCAACATCAGGTTGAATTATATCAACATTCCCCCTGTCTATAGTTTCAAAACATTCAAATCTTGTTTGTAACATTTCACCCGTTGCAATTCTTGTATTTGTACTTTGTGCTAATTTAGAACAACCATCTAAATCTTCGATTGGAAGTGGTGTCTCTATAAAATATAAGTTTTGATCCTTTATCATATCCAATGCATTAAGAGCACTTTTCCAATCAGACCATGCATAAGCTACATCAGCCATTAAAACCATCTCGTTACCTACAGCTTTTCTGCAAAGTTTAACCATCTTTGCAAATTCATTATCATCTTCAATTTGTAAATTATTATGGGAGTAAGGGCCCTTGATACATATTTCTAATTTAGCTGCTTTAAAACCAAGCTCTTGAGATTTTTTTGTTTTTTCTACTAAACTTGTTGAATACTCTTCTAATGTATGACCTTCAGGTAAAAGAGAAGCGTAAGGTGTTATATAGTCTTTTTTTGAACCTCCCAATAATTTCCAAACTGGTTGATTATAAATTTTTCCACATAGATCCCACAAAGCCATATCTATTGCACCCATTGCACAAATCCCCAAACCTCTTCGTGAAGTCATCATTGTTTTCTCATTCATCTCATGCCATAAACCCTGAACATTTGTTGGATCCTTACCAATTAAAATGTCGTTGAAACCCCTTCCCATTGCATGAGTTCCAGGTGAGTCTAGTAAAGCTTTTGTTGCCCAGGGATTTGTATCTGTTTCACCAAAACCAAACAAACCTTCATCAGTTGAGATTTTGACAACAAGATTATCTTGTGCTGAACTACATGCATCAGAGTCAAAATCTGGGATAAGGAGACTAAACGTTTCTATTTTTGAAATTTGCATGAAATTTATATTTTATTAAGAGGGGCAAAGCCCCTCTATTGTTATTATAAGAATTAGTTTGAAGCCTTAACTTCGTTCCAAACTCTGTTACGCCATTCAAAATCTTCTGCAGGTTGCAACCAGTTTAATCTGCCTGCATAATCTAATCCTGGAGACTCATGTGTAACTGTTCCATAACCATATCTTTCATTCATTACTTCTTGAGTAGATTTTTCTATGAAAAAGTTTGCCCAAGCATGTGCTAATTCTTCATCTGCTCCAGCAGTCATAGCCCATGTATCAAGCCAACCAATTCCTCCCTCACTTGGAATGATATATTTTACGTTATGTCCCATATCTTTTAAAGCCACTTCTTGGAATTCTCCCATTGAGAACATAAGTGATATACCACCACTATCCCAAATTTGGTTTCCTTCATCAAAGCCCGCAAAATAAGTTACTACTAATTTTTTCTGATCAATTAGAGTTTGTTTTACCTGTTCCATCTCTGCTTCAGATAAGTTGTATGGATTATCCATTCCTAAATAAATTGCAGTATTAACAATATTATTATTAGTATCATCTAAAACAATCATCTTACCTGCGTTTGCTGGATCATGCATTACTGACCATGAATCAACTCCACCTTCACCAAACTCATCAACATCATAGATAAGTCCAAGTGAGCCCCAAGAAATTGGTACTCCGTAATATCCGCCATCTATTTCAACTTCTTTTACATTTTGAAATGCTGACATTAGATTACCAAAATTACCTAGCTTACTTTTATCATAAGGTTTTAATAAACCAGCTCCGTGATATCTTGGGAATAAACTTGTATCAATTGAAACTAAATCAAAGTCTTCACCTTTACTCGCTTGAGTTAATGCAAAAAGTTCATCAACACTTCCAACATATTTAACTTTAACTTTAGCGTCATACTTAGCTTCAAATTCATCTATCCATTCTTGCTCTGCATATCCCTCAAAACAACCAAGACTAAGCTCTCTTGCTGCTTGAGAGGAAAAAGCAAAAGAAAAAATAAATATAAATGATAGAAACGAATATATTAGTTTTCTCATTATTTCCTCCATAATTAAAATAATAAATATTAAACAGTAAATTTAGTAAGTGTCAAATTATGATTGATATGTAAAAAACACTTTTATATATAAAAATAGCTAAATTCTCCCAAATTTTTTTTAAGTAAAATTTGACATTTTCTTAAATTATTGCAACATGTCCAAAAAATTAAATACTTTATTTAAAAATTTTTATTATGGATGAAATTTTAGAATTAAAAAATATTTCAAAAAGTTACGGTAAAACCAAAGTTTTAGAAAATATAAATCTAAAAATAAAAAATAACGAATTTTTTACAATACTAGGTTCAAGTGGTTCTGGAAAATCAACAATTATAAGAATGATTGGAGGTTTTGTAAAACCATCCTCAGGGCAAATAATTTTTGAGAACAGCATTATTAATGATCAGCCAATTTTTGAGAGACCATTTAATACAGTATTTCAAGATTATGCATTATTTCCCAATATGAATGTGTTTAATAATGTTGGGTTTGGTTTAAAAATTAAAAACATAAATAAGTTAGAAATAGAAAAAAAAGTGCAAGAAGTTTTAACTGTTGTTGGACTAGAAAATTTTGCGAATCGAATGCCACAAGAACTTTCAGGAGGCCAACAACAAAGAGTTGCATTAGCAAGAGCTATAATATGTGAGCCAAAAGTTATTCTACTTGATGAGCCTTTAGGAGCACTAGATGCTGAACTTAGAAAGCAAATGCAATTATTTTTAAAAGAAATTCAAAAAAAAAATTAAAATATCTTTTATTTTTATTACTCATGATCAGGAGGAGGCAATATTTTTATCTGATAGAATTGCCGTTCTTAATAACCATGAGTTTGAACAAATTGGATCACCAAAAGATTTATATTACACTCCTAAAACTACTTATATGGCAAAATTTTTTGGAGAATGTAATTTAATTAACTGCAAAGTTATTGATAAAAAAAATAATAGTATTGTTGTAGACTCTGAATATGGAAAATTTAATATACTAAAAGATATAGACGTTTCAAAAGGAGATTCTATTATTTTTGGGATTAGACCTGAAGAAATAAAAATAAAAGCCGAATCAAATACAAACAGCATTAGTTTAAATATTAAAGATATAGAATTCAAAGGCTCAACTTCAAATATAAATGTAGAAAATAAAAATGGTGATAATTTTTTAAAAATACAAAATATCAGCTCAAGTATATCTCAATCATTTCAGCAAGGTAATTTAATCAATATAGAACTAAATACTGCTGTAGGAACAATTTTCAAAAATGAGAAAAGTACTTAATTATTTTAATACATCTATCTGGACTATAATAAGTTTTCTGCTTGTTATATCACTTATACTTATACCACTAGCATCCTTTTTATCTTATTCATTTTTCACAGTTGATGGAACAGATATAATTCACGAGTTTAGTTTATTTAATTATAAAGAATTTTTAATTGGAGAAATTTACATTAATACTTTTGTAAGAACAATTTTTCTTGCTCTAACTGTCATGTTTATATGTATTTTTCTTGGCTATCCTGTTGCGTATTTTTTAGCAAGATATGCGGGTAAATACAAATATACAATATTATTAATGTTAATCATTCCTCTTTTTATGAGCTACATAATTAAGATATATATGATGAGATCCATATTAGGATATTCAGGATTAATAAATAAAGTTTTAAAAATGTTGGGCCTTATTGATAAGCCACTTGAATTTTTTTTATGGAATCAGAACGCAGTAATAATTACACTCGTTGTTATACTTTTGCCCTTAATTATTATTCCAACTTTTACTTCTCTAGAAAAAATTCCAAGAAATATTATTGAAGCGTCTTTTGATTTAGGGTGTAAACCTTTTCAGGCATTTAGATATGTTATTTTTCCTATTGGTTTTCCTGGTTTGATTGTTGGTAGTATATTTGTGTTTATATTAGCTCTAGGGGATTTTGTTACGCCACAATTAGTTGGAGGTACATCAGGCTTTACATATGGAAAAATTATTTATAGTAATTTTGGTATGGCGTTCAACTGGCCATTCGGAGCAGCACTGGCGAGCATTTTGCTAATAGTATCAGTAATAATTATTTTACTTACTAACCACCTAACTAGTAAATCAAAATCATGACCAAATTAGAAAATTATACTAAATATATTATGGCCGCCTTAACTGGATTGATAGTAGCGGCACTTTATTCACCAATTGTTCTAACTATTTTTTATTCCTTTTATAAGACGAGAAAGGGGAAAGTTGATTGGAATTCATTTTCCTATGAACCCTATACAAAACTTATTTTTGAAAAACAGATACTCGAATCTTTAATGAATTCAATTTATGTAGGTATAGTAACTGTAATATGCTCCGTAGTAATTGGATTTTATTTTGCGAATTATTACCATACAAGTAAAAGTAAAATGAAAGAATTTCTTCAGTTTATAATTTTTTTACCTTTTTTATTACCCCCAATAATAACCGGCCTATCACTATTAATATTTTTTAGAGAAATTAATCTTCCACGATCATTAAACACTGTTGTAATTGGTCACACAATATTCGTTCTTGCTATCGTTTTTAAGATCATTCTTAATAAGCTAGAAACCCTTAAACCCTCTTTGATGGAATCAGCCTATGATTTGGGAGCTAGTAAGTTTCAAGCCTTTTGGTATGTTTTGCTTCCCAATATTAAGCTTTCCCTTATTATAGCTGGCCTTCTTGCCTTTACAATTTCTTTAGATGAAACGCTAATAACTTTATTTTTAATTGGTAATGATACTACTTGGCCAATAAAATTATGGGCTAAAATGAGGGTAGGTTTTTCTAAGCAAGTAAATGCTTCTGTCACTTTAATTTTAATTTTAACTTCATTTCTGGTATTGTTAATAGCAACTATAATTTCAAGATCTGAAAAAAAGATAATGTACTGATTATATGGATAAAAGACTACAAAATAAAAAAGTAATTGTAACAGGTGGTTCAAGAGGAATTGGAGAGGGTATAGTAAAGCGATTATACAATGAGGGTTCTGAAATTATTATTGCAGATATAAGAAAAGAATTAGCTGAAAATTTAATAAATTCACTTGATAAAAATCAAATAAGTTTTTTTCAAACAGATTTATCACAAGAAGAAGAAATAAAAAAATTGATGGAATTTACTGAGAAAAAATGGGGTAGTTTAGACTTCTTAATTAATAATGCTGGAATTGAAGATGGTTATACCCTTGCTGATCAAACATATGAGTCTTACAGAAAAACTATGAAGGTTAATATGGATGCTCCTTTTTTGTGTTCAAAATATGCATTGCCACTTTTGGAAAAATCTAAAACTCCAAGAATTATCATGATAACATCGATTCAGGGTATCAGAGGTTATAAGGGTAATATTTCTTACAACACAGCAAAAGGTGGTTTAATAAATATGACTCGAGTCCTTGCTGTTGAATTAGCTGAAAAAAATATTCTGGTAAACTCAGTAGCTCCTGGTTTCATAAATACACCCTTATCTGTAATGAAAGATGGTAATCTTGAATGGGATACTGATTGGTTTAAAGATGTATATTTAAAATATGAAAAATTACCTATGGGAAGATATGGTCATCCAGACGATATAGCTGGAGCAGTTTATTTTTTCTGCTCCGAAGACAGTAAATATGTAACTGGTCAAACTTTACTGGTTGATGGAGGAGTTTCATCCTCTTTTTAAAAAATGAAAATTACTAAAATTGAAGTATATGTAGTTGGTCCAGAGGATGAGCGATATACTTGGTCAGAAGATATTGAAGAAGTCTATCAGAGCAATACATTAATAAAAGTTTATACAGATGAAGATATAGTTGGTGAAGCTGCAGTTTGGAATGCCACATATTTTGAATATGATAAATACACTGCAGAATCTTTAAAGCATATTTTGCCAATACTAATTGGAAGGGATCCATTAAATAGAGAAGAAATATTATTTGAAATACGACCTAGAGTCTTTCCTCAACCACCTGGTGCTCAAGCACTAATAGATAATGCTCTATGGGATATTCTTGGGAAAAAAAGTAAAACTCCTATTTATAAAATTCTTGGTGGAAGAAGGGATAGAATTAAATCTTATGCAAGCACCGTGATGTATAAGACTATAGATGAATATCTTAGTGTAATTAATGATATGAAAAATCAAGGATTTTCTGCTGTTAAATTTCACACGTATTGTATTCCACAAAAAGATTTAGAATTAGCAGAAGAAGCTAGGAAAGCATTTCCTTCTATGAACTTTATGTTGGATGTCGAAAATAATTATGATTTAGATAATGCAATAAATGTTGCAAAAAAATTAGAAAAATTAGAATTTACTTGGTTTGAAGCCCCTCTTCCAGATTATGATTTTGCAGGTTATAAAAAAATCTCTGATAGTGTTGGAATAAAGATAATACCTTCAGGTAATTGGGTATTAGATCTGCAGCGATTTTCAGAAGCAATTAATAATAAAATATGGTCGGCTACTCGAACAGATATGGCTATGATGGGGGGTATAACAAATTGTAAAAAAGCAATGGATTTATCAGCTGCCGGAGGATTAGATTGTGAAATTATGTCATGGGGATATACTTTAGTTTCAGTAGCAAACTTACATGTAATGTTATCAGCAGATAATTGTACATATTATGAACAGCCATTACCTTATAAAAACTTTGAATTTGGAATGAAAGATGTTTTAAAAACTAAAGAAGATGGTTTCATTTATGCTCCAACTAAACCAGGATTAGGCATGGAAATAGATTGGGAGGAAATGAATTCAAAAATAATTTATTCAATTACATGTGATGAGGGAAAAAGCATAAGCCAAGTTCATGGATAGAAAAAGTTTAAATTTCTTCTAATTCTACTTCTGTGTTTAATTCAGCACCAAAGCCAGGCAAATCTGTTAGCGTAACTTCACCTTTTATTGGAACAGGTTCATTCGTGAACATTTTTCCAAATATTGGAACTACTTCAGTAGCTTTTGGATGCAAATTTATAAATTCATTAAAAGGAGTTAAAGTTGATGCAATACCAAAATTATATGCATAGACACCACTGCAATGAGGTATTACAGTTATGTCATAAGCAGAGGCCATAGCTGCAATTCTTAGAGTTTCAGTCATGCCACAAAGGGTTAAATCTGGTTGAAGTATATCTACTGATCTGTCTCTAATTAAATTTCTAAAACCATATCTTGAATTTGTATGTTCACCTGTAGTCCATTTCTGCCAAGGACAAGCTTCTTTGATATGTTTATGACTTTCAAGATCATGAGGTGGAAGAGCTTCTTCAATCCAATATAAATTTGCTTCTTTGACAGCATTCGCCAAATCAATTGCATAGGGCACGTCTAAAGACATGTAACAATCAACCATCAATCTATAATCTGGTCCTACTTGCTTTCTTGTCTCCATTATATACTCTTGATTTTTTTTAAGACCTACAATTCCATCTCCAGGACCATAAGGCAGGGGTATTTTAGATCCTACATGACCCCAATCTTGTGCTAATTTAGCCTCTGGTCCAGTCACATAAGTCTGAAGTTTCTCTCTAACTTTTCCCCCTATCATCATATAAACAGGCTCTTGTCTTACTTTACCAATTAAATCCCAAAGAGCTAAATCAATACCTGCTATTGTATTAATCACGACACCATTTTGGCCTGAATAAGGAATCGACGCTCTATACATTTGGTCATATAGCTTGCTTAAGTTTCTAGCATCAGCTCCGATTAAAAAACGATTTAAATGATTCTTTATAATCCAACTAGAGATGTAACCACCATAAGCAGTTGCATACCCTTGATGACCACTTTCTGTAGTTACCTCAATAAATATTCCCTTTAAAACATCCATTCCCCAAGCTGATCTTGAATGCTGAAAATCATTATATACTGACATTGGATTGGCAATGATTGTATCGTTAATCCAATGACCTGCTGCGTGATCAGTATAATCTGCTCCAGCACTCTGGGTTTTAACAATAGAAACTTTTATTTCTGCAATAATATATCTTTTATCCATATAATTAGTAAATTGATTATAAAATAAACTACAATATTCAAATGTAAAACTTATTTTTATATATAAAGCTTTATTTATTGGTCTTTTCTGTTAATTTCTCCTTATAAAATACTAAAACAGGAGGAAAAATGTTTAAACATTTTATTAAAGTGTTTTTTTCAGCATTGGTAATAACATTTGGTTTTGCTAATTTTACTAAAGCTGAAACAGTAATACAAGTTGTAGACTGGCAATCTGGTGTTGGCGGTATAACAAATTCTTATGCTGACTTTATCAAAGAATTTGAAGCAGCTAATCCCGGTGTGAAAGTAGAATACACTCAATATACTGTGACGACTTATAATGAATATTTAAAACCTGCACTATCATCAGGACAGGGTCCAGATGTATTTGCAGTATATCCAGGTCCAGATGTTGACGAGGTTGTTAATGCTGGTCACTTAGTTAATATAACTGCTGAAGCAGATGATGAATGGAAAAGTTGGTTAGGTAGTAATATTAATATTCCAGAATTAAGCAGAAATGGAAATTTATATTTAGCACCTCAAGATGCATTCACTGAAGAAATTTGGGTTTACAATGATATGATTGAAGATCTAGGTTTTGAATTACCTGCTTTTGGAGATTCATATACTGTTGATGAATGGGTAGCTATAGGTAAAGCTGCTAAAGCTAAAGGTCTTGATGGATTAATGTTTGGTCC